>JAGQPD010000175.1 GCA_020426865.1 Planctomycetales bacterium | reverse complement strand
CGATGCAATTCGACCGGCATTGCCGCCAGCAGACCAGAAGGCGTTTCGCTTTCGGCGGTGGGTGGCGCTTTCGAATCGGTCCACGGGCTTTCACTCGATGCAAACACTTGCTGCAGATTCCGTACATAACCGCCTACCGCTTCGCTCCACGCATCCTCGGGGGATGCACCCTCGGTCCCCCCGCCTACGCCATAGCCGTCGGTCGTGCTGCGGCGACGATCACGACTGCTGGGTCTGGCTCGCGCACTTCGCCGATTGTGATACGCTTCCTTCGCTAACAAGATGATTCCCGGATCAGATATGTCACTGCCCAGCAGACCCGCACTTGTTAATGCCGTCGGTCCTTCGTCCGCGAATTGTTCAATCAGCTCGGCAATGGCCGCACGTGATTCGGGAGTGGGAAGCGTCTGCAAGAATTTCAATTCCGAATCGCCACCCATGTATGCACCACCAGGATTGCTCTGATCGTCCTGCGAATCGAAACGCTCCTTTACTTTGGCAGCCAGTCGCCGACTGAGCGCCGCGGTCCACATGCGTTGGGCAATGCCGCTGAGAATCTCCTTTTCGTCCGGCTGTGCCGCCGGTTCGCCCCCGCCGTCGGCCATCTCATCGCGCGAAGGTCGTCCGCCATCGTCGCGCGACGGCCGTCCTGATCCGCGGTCAAATCCGCCGCCGGGAGCACCATAGCCGTCGCGACCGTATCCCACGTCACGACCGCCGAAACTACCGTATCCACCCCCGCCAGTCCCTGCGTACTGGGAAGGATCCGTTTCCAGACCCAGCAGATAGTTGAGCGCCTGCGTGCTGCGGCGCATCAGTTGCTGGTCAATGCTCTGGTGTGTTGCATCACTTGTGACGGGATTGACATACATCACCAATTGCGCCGCTACGTTACTGGCCTGATCCTCACTTAGCCAACGCTCAATCGGTTCGGCTGCTTCCTTCGTTACTTGTGGGTCGTTGAGATACTTGGCCACCTTCTCGCGGAACTCAACCGATGCCGTCTCCTTGATCAACTCGATCGTCTTCGCGCGAACCGAATCGACCGTCAACTGCTGGCCGAACCCGCCGTATCCTCCGGCGAACCCGCGATCTCCGTAACCATATTCGCCTTCGCGGCCGCCACCGTCTTGCTCGGCCGGTGGATCCTCACGCTTTGGGATGACCTTTGCCGGTTGAGTCATCAACAAGTAATACAGTTTTTCCTTGTCGGGATGCGAACTGCCGACTATGCCTTGCAGTGCCGCCTCAAAGATTGACGATTCGTCTAAAGGAGTCTTGATGCGATTGGATACCAACTCGAGCATCGTCTTTCGGGCGGTCTCCGATGTGTTTCGTGCCAATGCCGATATGATCTGGCGAGCCAGCGTATCGTCCACTTGAATCGCTTGCGGTTCGGCGCCGTAACCACCCGACGAACCGTAACCGTCACGAGCATACGGGTCGCGTCCATAACCACCGTCGCCGGCCCCGGCGTCGCCGCTCTCCGCCGCTCCGTCCGCCGGTGGCTCCGGAGTCTCAACGACCAACAACTGCTTCAATATCTCTGCCGCGTCGTTGTCGCTGCTCTTGTTTTCGTCCAGATAGGCTACAGCGTCTGCCAGCTTCTGGTCGCTATTCTTCTTCGCCGCCGCGAACTGCTCCGCCGTCCACGTGCTGTAGTCGGTTGACAACTCTTCCGGCTGCCCGCCCCCGTCGCCTCCTCCGTCACCGTAGCCCCCATACCCACTGTTGGCATACGGATCTCGGCCTCCGTAACTGTCCGGCGATCCGTCCGGGGCCGGGGCCCCTTCGCTGTATCCGCCGTCGTGTGACGAATAGTCCGTGTCACTCGGCCCCGGCACACCCGTGTCGCCTGTTTCGTATTGCCGGTCAGAATCGTACGCAGGAGCCGCCGAGGTTCCCGACGCCCCTGACGATGAACTTGACGACTTCGAACCGCCTCCGCATCCGACGATCAACGACACGGTTGCCATGCCAAGAACGGCATGAATTAGTTTCGCGCGAGTCAAACAGGTCACGTGACTAGCCTCCGGAAATGTCCCCACCGAACTTAACCATCCGTTAACCAGTATCGCACAAGATCTTCGCCAATTCCACTGTACCGGTGCACCGGAACAACCTCGATCGTCGACAAAAACAGTATACCTTCCGGCGACGTTTTTCTATTTCGTCAACAGAATATGCGGGCCCGTTTGCCCCGGATACTGTGTTGTCGCGCCGTCTGGCCATCGCACTTCAATATCCACCGTCCGGTCGACAGTCTCGCCGCTCGACCGCTCCGCCGTGGGCATCGTGAATTGCAGTTTTGGGCTCGATTGACTCAGGTATCCCGCCCCGGCGGCGACTTCCGCGACCTGAATCGTTCCCTCCACCCCTTTCACCTGCACCCGACTGCCAACCGCTGTCCGGTTTCCTGCGTCACCCTGTAGTTCTACCGTAAGCGCCTGCGTCTGTCCCTCGTCTTTGTTTCCAGCACTCGACAACACGACGGGTGCCGTGTTCTTTCGTACGACGATCCAGCTCGGGGCACTTCCCGGTTTGTCGTACCGAGTCGCGATGCCGCGGCACTCGCCGGAGATTGACCAGCCACGATCTGTTGGCGCAAGCTGTTTCCAACCGCGGCCCTTCGTGCCCAACATGACGCAACCCTCCCCACTCATCAACGGTCCGGTTTCGGGCCGAATGCCGTGAAAATTCTGCGTGACAATCAGGTCGGCGATGCCGTCCCCATTCCAATCCGTAACCGCAATGCCAAACACCGGCGCCAACTGTGCCATCCACGGTAAGGGTGCAAACGCAAAGCCGCGTTCGCCATCGTTCCAAAGGACCCCCGTCGATGACTCATGTACCTCGAACCGCCGCAAATCGTCGACCTTTGCCGGAGCAATCACCTCTGACAACGGGGACCGAGCGAACTGTCCATGGGTGCCATACTTGGAACGTAACGATGGAATCGCACTCTCCAGTGCCATCAATCCTCGCGATGGATACAGTGTTCCGTTATCCGACTCCGCCTCGATCAACACCGCTTCACGATCTTTCTCCACGACACCATAAAAAAGAATCGCCGGTGCTTCGCGACTTGGATGATACGCCGAATTGTCGCCCATATTGCCCACGACATAGTCCATGTCACCATCCAGATCCAGGTCGGCTGCCACAATGCCCGTCCACCATCCGGTCAATTCGCTTAATCCCGCCCGGTCAGTTTGCAGCGTCAACATTCCCGAATCATTTCGCAACAGATGGACAGGGCCCCATTCGGTTGTTACCAGCAAGTCCAGCCACCCGTCATTGTCTGCATCAGACCAAACGGCGCCGGTTATCATTCCCAATTCACTCAGCTGGGGCGCGCGAACCGATCCGACATCATGCAAGTGGCCATCACGATTCTCTAACAATACTCCTCCGTCACTTAATGGATAGCGCCCTGGCGTCGTCCGTACGCCTACGAACAAATCGACGTCACCATCGCGATCGTAATCGGCCGCGGTCACGCAGGAACTACTCTTCCGCAACTCGACGTTTCGCTGATCGTCGCGCCCGAAGTTGCCTTTCCCGTCATTAAGATACACGCGGTCCTGTAGCAACGGCGATTCCTCGCTGCACTCTACCCCGCCGCTACTGACGTAAAGGTCCAAGTCGCCATCGGCATCCAAGTCAAATAACACCGCCCCCATGTCTTCGTGCAACTTGTCGGCTTCAAAAGCCGGATTCGTCTTGACGTGCCACGTTCCCTCATCATCCACCAGATACAAGCGAGCCGCTTGCCCCGCAGGGCCCCCTATAAACACGTCCTCGCTGCCATTGCCGTCGACGTCTCCCACCGCGATTCCCGGCCCCCACTGTGACATTCGCCAAGGCAGAAGTGGTTGCCGAGAAAAATCGTCAAAATCACTTTCAAGGATACCCGCGTTCTCGACATTGATCGGCGTCATTACGGCTCGTGGCGACCCCTCCAATGTCGCGATCCCCGCCGCTGCCGGAGGGTTTTTCGTGCCCGTTGACGGGGTGGTGTCCAGAGGTTCGCGAATCGTTAGCAGCGATCCCGCCGCAAGATCCTCAAAATGCTGCACGGCACCACTCGGCCACTCGATTGTCAATGAAGCCCGTTTACTGTCTCCCATTCCAAAATGAATGTACGGCTCGTTGCTTGTGCAAAACCCCGTCTGCGGCGAAAGCATCCGGACCTGTTCGCCGCTCTCAGTTCTCAACCGGGCGATGGCGCCAATTCCCCAACGGTTGGACGAGGATCCGACGAGCCGAATGAGCAGTGAGTTGTGATTAGGCGTATCGTTGCGATAGACACGAATCGGTGCGTCGACGTTCGCCACAATCATGTCCAGATCGCCATCGCGATCGAGATCCGCATGAGCCGCGGCGAAACTCGCCCCCACGTCATCCAGCCCCCATGCCTGCCCGACCTCCTGGAAACTCATTTCACCCGTGTTGCGAAATGCCAGGTTCGCTTCGTGGCGCGTTGGCGTTCGTTCGTAAAGCTCCCATTCGCTGTGCCCAATCAGTACGTTCGGTCCGAACTCGATGTCGTTATCGCTGAAATTGCGAATCATTCCGTTGGTCACAAAAATGTCATTTCGGGTGTCATTATCGAGATCGGCAAACTTGATGCTCCACGTCCAATTGGTCGCCGCGAGATCGGCCAACTCCGCAGCCTCGAAATAGCGTTCGGCCCTTCCGCTGCTGACGTACAACGCATTGCGCATCAACTGCGGTGGCGGACCAGCCACCGTCGCCATCTTTGCCGCCGTTCGTACGCCCATCGATGTCTGCCGCCGATATCGTGAACGACCCGACATGTCGCCTACCAGCATGTCAAACTGCCCGTCATCATTGATGTCACCAAAATCTGCTCCCATCGAAAACCAACTCGTGCACGGTACTGCCGTCGGCAAGACATCTGTAAACCTGCCATCTCCGTCGTTGCGAAACCAATGATCCGGATCGTCGAAATCATTTCCCACAAACAGATCGGGCCAGCCATCCATGTTGTAGTCCCACCAAATGGCGCTCAACCCAAACCCCACGCTGTTGATACCAGCCTCGCTCGTGACGTCTTCAAAATGTCCCTGACCGTCGTTGCGGAACAAGCGGTCCGGGCGCCCCGTGCAATCCATTTCAAACGCCGTGGCGGATCGCTGAATGATCCGGTAATACTTCGCGTACTCGGGCAACACCTCGACCTTGTTCCCCTTGATCGATACCGGTGGCCGAGTGGGGCGGCCACCAGGACGGTACAGTCGATACGTCAACAAAAACATATCCAGGTCGCCATCGCGATCGTAGTCGCAGAACGTTGACATCAAACTCGCATCGCTATTGGCCACTCCCCACGCTTCCGCCTCGTCGCGAAACTTTCCATGACCGTCATTGATAAACAGCTGATTGGGTGCTTCGTAGTTGCACACGTAAAGGTCCAAATCGCCATCGCCGTCCACATCGGCCATCGCCGCGCCAGTCGCCCAGCGATCCACCGCGGCAACCCCCGCCGCCTCGGCATCGTCGCGATACTTCCAGTCCCCAACTTGCAAAAACAACCGGTTTGCCCGCGGGCCCGACGCAACAAAGACGTCTGGGCGATCGTCCCCATTCACGTCCCCTATCGCTACACCGCCACACACGAACCCCGAGTGATAGAGGTCCTTCATCGGATGATTTAGATCCAGCGGCTGCGTATGATCCATCCCGGTTTGCTGTGCATCGAGTAGCGTAAAGCGCGTCGCGTCCGACGTCAGTCCACTCGGATGTACCGGCTTGATAGTTAACTCACCATCGGCATCAGCCACGCCGTTCGACCCGCCAACCTGCTCGCTGGACGTCGTTGGATCCACACGCGACGGGGAGCAACCAGAGGTAGCACAAGTCGCAAAGAGGAAACAAGAGATCACCACCAATAACGCGGACCGCTGCCGGCAACCACGAGACGACTCTGTCATTTCATATCCGTTGCGACACAATGTTACACGGCTGTCCCAGCCGTCCAAAGTCACACGGCTGTCGCCAGCCGTCCAAAACTCCTCGCCTCTCCCCAGCCGTCGACTGATCAAACTCGGTCCAGGATTCCCGTCTGCTGCAGAAAACAGGCATTGCCAAGCGCCCTCACCGCCGTCAGGTGCTGCGGAGAGCCAGCGACATAAACGTGCAACGCCTTGCCGCAACTCCCTACGGAGGGGGAGATGGGTAAGTCTAACCACGATCCCATGCAACTACCTATCCAACGTTTTAGTGTCTACTTCCATAGCTGGCTACCCGGGAACAAAAAAACCAGCGCACCGTGTGGTGCGCTGGTTGATCGCTATTCATAGTCATGCTCGAGAAAGCTCAACGAGCCTCCAAGCCTACTTGCGACGAACGCGAAGCAACGCCAGGACGCTGCCCAATACCAGCACCAGGCTACTTGGTTCCGGCACCGAGCTACCCAGGACCGTTGCCAGGTCGAGGGAACCACCGTTGGGATGGTTGGCTCGCAAGATGTACCAATCACCAAAGTCGGTGCGGCCGTCGTAGTTAAAGTCCGCATTGTTGCGACGCGTATTGAGGTCACCCACTTGAACACCGTTGACCAAGTTGCGCGATCCCCATTGAGCGGCGAAGGCACTAATGTCAGCATCGTCCACCTTGCCATCGAGGTTCGCGTCGCCGTCGGGAATGCCAGCCATCTGCGCCGCGATGAACGCGTTGTCCGTTCCCAGATTCAACGTACCAAAGTCGCGAGTGCCGTTGTCACCCCACAGGAACATATTCACGTCGTCCAAGATGCCGTGATAGAAATTCGATGGGGTCAAGCTAAGAGGATCCTGCAACAACGCCCCAACGGTAAGTGGGTCCGCGCTGGGGTCGTAGGCGCCACCGTTGGCGGCAACCGCGACACCATTGACCCACAGTGCACCGCCTGTAGCCGTGTTGCCGGAAACCCGACTGGTAAACCCAGCCAGTTCCATCACGTGTGTCCATTGCCCGAAAGCAACCGGTGTGGTGCTGGTGATAGAGACGTTGTCAAATTGCAGACCCCAAGTATTGGTATCGCTGATGTAAATACCGTGTTCCTGAGTATCGCTGATCAATTCTTGACGCACGTTTTGGGTTGCCGCATTCGGCTTGGCCCACATCTGAATTCCGTGCGAGAAAATACTGGCATAGTCGACCGGATAGCCGCCCGGGAAGAAATTGCCTTCCATTTGAGCGGGAGCGTTCATACTCACTTGAGTGTACAGGTAGTCGTTGCCTCCAAACGACGCCCCCTTCGGTGCCGCACCGGTGACACCCGGACGATCGCTGACGGAAACATACGTCGGACTGCCATTGACCTGAAGGTCGACGAACGCACCCGAAGGGCCAACGCTGTCGAGCGTAAAACCGGGGGCTGCACTCGCACTACCCAAGACAGCATTGACAGCGGCGCCTTCCTGGCTGTCATCACCCAGCGAATACACTCGTTCCTGCGTAACAGCAGCCTGAGCCTGAGTGGCCACAACAGCGACACAGGCAGCGGCCAGGGCAGCTCGACGGGTTCGTCGCACTACGGCAGCCATGATCCCTCCTAACAGTAAAAACAGCGAAGCACTCGCAGGTTCCGGCACGCTCGAAATTGCACCAGCCGCACCGCTCAAGCCAAAGTTGTCCTTCCAGACGGTATAGTCCGCGGCATCGATCGTGCCGTTGCCACTGCCGTCCGCATCCAGATTCGTGGACGAGCCAAAATTGTCCTTCCACACCGTGTAGTCGGCCGCGTCCACCGTCCCGTTCTTGTTGTAGTCACCCGGGACACCACCCGTCGTGACGAACTCAATGTGACCACTCACTGTCTGTCCACCTACGATACTGTAAGTGAACTCGAGGTTGGCGTCGCCGATATTGGGAGCATACACCGAACCGAGCGAGAATTCGGTCGACGGACTAAACGTTGTTGATCCCAATAGGAATCCTTCCACGACACCGTTCGCCGATGATGTGCCACCCTGCGTCCAGTGTTGACCAGAACCCGCTCCGATGGCATCGACGTTTTGGTCTTGAAGGCTATTCCAATTCGCGACGCGCAACGCGCCGTTGGGGCTTGCGATCTCATAACCGTTGATATCGATTGTGCTACCGCCTTTGTTAATGAGCTTTGCCGCGCCCGTGATCGAGTTGACCTCAAGCGTCAAAAACGGATCGTAGGATGCCGGGTCGAACGTTCCGGTGAAGATCTCAATTGCATTGATCGGAGCACGTACGTTATCGGCGGCCGATGTCAATTGGAAACTATCACCCGTGATGTTGTTGAAAACCAGGTAATCCCCGTTCGGGCCAAATTCGTAAAAGCCGCTAAACGGTGACGCCTGGACAAGATGTTGCGTGTCCGCCCCAATTGTGTAAAAGCCGCTTCGGTTGGCGACACCGCCCTTGACGTAAACTATGACCGATCGTGGTCCGCTGCTGAGAGTATTAAGTCCCGCCACGTCGATCGTGACGCCGGTATCGCCCGCACCTAATGTGTCGAGATAGCCCGTCATCAGGTTGCGGTCATTGCCAGCTGGTGCATTGTTAAAATTTTCACCTCGTCCCGTCGACGACCAAGTGTTGGGCGACGACCAAGTCACGCTGACACCCGTCGCGACGCCATCGGCATTGACAAGGCCGGTCGCCGTGCCGGTGGCCAAATCGAGGTTATTCCAATTCGCCGTATACGCAACTCCGGCCACACCCGTTACATCCGAACGACCGCCATTTGGTTCATCCGCACCAAAGTTGATGCCCAACTGTTGTGCCGAAGCGGCAGTGGTTGTAGCGATGACCGTAACAGCAACTGCTACGGCGGCCATTTGTTTCACGCGTCGACGGAAAACGCTGAACGCGAAAACTGCCATGGCACCAAACATCGCTGCCGATGCAGGTTCCGGTACGCTGCTGACCATCGCCTGGAATGCACCGGCGCCATTGGCGGCATCATAAAGAGTAATGAATTGGTTCAAGTCCTGAATGTTATTCAGTCCATCACCGTTCAAATCGCCGCGCGCATAAGCGCCTGCGCCCGACAACGCCGAGACATCGGACGGTGCATTTGCAATATACGTATCCCAGTCCAACGCGTTGATCGCATTGTCGAAATTCAAGTCGCCTTCTACGTAGGCCATGTCGTTGTTTCCCTGGAACGCCACGATACCGTTGACGATCTCGCCCGTTCCCGCCAACTGATATTGAAGCTGAACGTCTTCATCAAAATACTTGTCCCAGGCATTGCCCAAATTGACGGTCGCACCGATGCCAACCGTCAATGTTCCGAGCGTCCCTTCGCTCAGGTCCGTGTCCTTGGCGGAAAACTCATGCCAAACATTGGATGCGTCCACCGATCCGCCGCTGTCGGCGTCGCCAGTCCGATTGATGGCATTCCAGTTGCCCACGTTCAATGTACCGGCCGGCGAGAGAATACTCAGGCCGTCAATCTGTACCGGCGCCGTTGTGTTGTTGTGCAATTGCACCGCCCCCGTATCACGATTCACCGTTAGCGACATGACCGGATCGGCCAATGACCCAGTTACGATCTCGATGGCATTGATCGGGGCGCGAGTGTTGTCGGCCGCCGATGTGATGTTGATCGTGTCTCCCGTGATGTTGTTGAAGACCAAATAGTCACCGAACTCGCCCAATACATAACTGCCCGAAAAGGGGGCGGCGTCGACATGGTGTTGTGTCTGCCCGTTGACCGTGTAAAAACCACTGCGATCCATTATGCCGCCCTTCATATACAGGACGACCGAACGAGCCCCGGCGGAAAGCGAATTCACCCCCGTCACGTCGATTACCACTCCTTGTCCGCCCGCACCTGCGGTATCCAAATACCCCGTCATCAAGTTGCGATCATTGCCCGCCGGTGCCGTATTGAATTCCTCACCGCGCCCCGTCGAAGCCCAAGTGTTTGGGGAAGACCACGTGACGTTTACGCCCGTCGCAGCGCCTGTCGCGTTGACGAGGTTCGTTGCGGCACCCGTGGCACCATCCAAATTGTTCCAAGTCGCCGTGCCATTGACGCCCGCCACGCCGGTAACGTCCGATCGAGCACCGTTCGGTTCGTCGGCACCAAAGTTGATCCCCAGCTGCTGGGCCGACGCCGTTGACGCCAACCCGACTGCCACGGCAAAAAACGCTGCCGCGACTCCTCTCGCTCCCAAGCCGCCGAAAGTGCCGGCCGCCAGTCTCAATAGTGACATAGTACTGTCCTTCATCTTTGTCGTCTCAATATTTGTCGTGATAGTACCAAATCCAAACAAAACAATGATTGCTGCCACGTCGGCACCTACCCGAATTGTGTCTGCACACCAATCTGTACAATGGCTAGAAAAACAAACCGAGCGATCGCTCTCTCTCCCAAGGTATCGTTCCGTTCCGCAACGACGGTGCCGATTGGATCCTGCCAATGCGTGTTGCCCAATACCTTCTCGAGAAAAGCATCTCTCTGGTTCGTTGCGAAGCCGATGACCGCCTCATCAACCTCCAGCGGGATCGTCGCGTCATGACAAGCGACTGCGTTTGGCCGTGCTCCCTCCGCCAAATCGCCGTCCTGTTCCGACCCTAAACCCCTGCCAGCATAACCTCCATCAACAAATATCGCAATCAAATATTTACTAGCTGTTTTTCGGGGAAAATGCTTGACGCTGGATGGTTCGCATCGCGCCGTTTGCGGCTGGCTGAGGGTGGAAGGTCAACAGAGGGTCGTGTACATGGCCTCCTCGCCCCCGTAAGGAAGTTGCCCAGTATACGCGACGCTTACCTTCACGCGTTGCCGCAACTCCATATGGAGAAGAGGGTTGGGGTGGCGGCCAGCGGCGGGGTGGGCGCCGTTTGCTCAACGCGCGTGACTCGCCAACGCGTTACTGCCAACGCGTTACTGCCAACATGTCCTGCCAACAAAGTCTTCATCGGATCTTGCCGTCAACCGATGGATGAGCTCTCGTCGGTAACCTGCACCGGGTCGGTTCTTCCGTGACCCGGGGCACTTGATCGCGTGACCTGTCGGTTCCAGACCGACATGCCATGGACGCAGTTCCGCTGCTAACATCTTTTATCCTATACTGCTGCTGTCCTGTACTGTTTGCCAACCTGTTACTCGCCACGAGGTGCAGCTGCCGGTGGCCCCTTCTTACCAACGACATCAACTGCAAGTTCACGGAGTCGTCCAGGGGGTCGGTTTCCGTCCGTTCGTCTTTGGGCTTGCCGAGCGTTGGCGGTTAGCCGGTTTTGTTCGGAACTGCTCGTGGGGCGTGCTGATCGAAATCGAGGGGCCCGCGGACGATCTGGAGCAGTTCTTGCAGGCCCTTTACGACGAGCTCCCTCCGTTGGCCCGCCTGGACGCCGTCGAACGCATCGTGCTGCCTCTGGACGCAGACCCGGTCGACACAACTCCGTCCAGGCACCCCAATGCAAACCCCGACACGGTCCATGATTCGACGGTCCATGATTCGACACTCTTCGCGATCGAGGACAGCCAAGACGCCGCCGGTGACTTCACGTCCGTCTCACCCGATGTCGCCACCTGTGACGCTTGTCTGACTGAACTCTTTGATCCCTCTGATCGCCGTTACCGCTACCCGTTCATCAATTGCACGCATTGCGGGCCACGATTTACCATCATTTGCGATATCCCATACGATCGCCCATTCACTACGATGGCCGACTTTCCGATGTGCGCGGCGTGCCGGCAAGAGTATGATGATCCGCGCGACCGTCGATTCCACGCACAACCCAATGCTTGCCCGGTGTGCGGACCGGCAATCTGGTTCGTCGATTCCCCAGACGCCAGCAACCACTCGTTGCGGCGGCCAACCGCATCGGTGCCTATTCCGTTAGGCGATCGGGCGATCGAGCGATTCATCGATGCAATGTTCGAAGGCAAGATCGTCGCGGTGAAAGGGATCGGCGGTTTTCATCTCGCTTGCGATGCATCAAGTGACATGGCCGTGGCTTTGATGCGGTTGCGCAAAGGCCGCGGCGAGAAACCGCTGGCTGTGATGGTTCGCGACCTCGATGCCGCTCGTCGCTACGCCCACGTTTCTCCCCGTGAAGCCCAGATCCTCTGCAGCCGCCAACGCCCCATCGTCCTGCTGCGGCCCCGCGAGAAGGGAACGCAACTGTCGCGTCATGTCGCTTATCGCAATGGGCGAATCGGGTTGATGCTGCCTTACTCGCCGCTCCATCACCTACTTGTCCAGGATCGACCGCTCGTCTTCACCTCTGGCAATCTTAGTGACGAACCGATCGTGCGGACCAACGAAGAGGCGATCACGCGACTGTCGCCGCTGGCCGACGCGTTCTTGTTACATGATCGTGACATCCATGCCGTCTGCGACGATTCCGTAGCCCTTGTGATCGGCGACACCGAGATCCCGGTGCGACGTTCACGTGGCTATGCGCCACTGCCTGTTGCTTTGCCATGTACACTGCCATCTCTGTTGGCGGTTGGAGCCGAACTGAAATCCACCTTCTGCTTGACCCGTGACCAATACGTTTTTATGAGCCAACACATTGGTGACATGGAGAACATCGAAACGATTCATGCCTTCCAACGGGCGCTCGATCACCTCAGCCGGCTGTTCCGAGTCGCACCAATGTTGGTCGCCTGCGATTTGCATCCGGACTATCTGTCCACACGTGTCGCGGAAGGTTTTGCCCAACAACGTTCGCTCCCCCTCGTACGCGTCCAACATCATCACGCCCATATCGCTGCCGTGCTGGCCGAACACCAGCTGCCGCCCGACGAACAGGTGATCGGCGTCTGCTTCGACGGCACGGGGTTTGGCACGGACGGTACGATTTGGGGTGGTGAGTTCTTACTGGCTGACGCTCAACGCTTTCAACGGCTGGCGCATTTGCGCCCCGTGCCAATTCCCGGTGGCGATGCCGCGACCCGTCTCCCTTATCGGACCGCACTGGCGTACCTCCATGCCGCCGGTCTCCCTTGGGTGCCGCAGTTGCCCAGCGTCAAACATTGCGATGAGCAATCGGCGCGTCTGTTGCAACGACAGCTGGAACGACGACTGAATTGCGTCGCTGCCAGCAGCATGGGGCGACTGTTCGATGCCGTGTCGTCGTTGATCGGTCTCTGCCACGTCCCCACGTACGAAGCTCAAGCGGCCATGGAATTGGAAAGCGCCGCGTTGACCGCCGAACATCACAAGGCGACAAATTACGCTATCGAAATCGACGAGGATGCCCGACGTCACACGATGCTGCTCGAGTGGCAACCGCTGTTATCGCAATTATGCCATGACGTACAGCGAAAGGTATCACCGTCCGCGATTGCCCTCGGCTTCCATCGTGCCGTCGCCAACGCCACTGTGGAAGTCTGCCGCCGCATTGCTTCGTCATCCGGATTGCAAACAGTCGCACTCAGCGGTGGCGTTTTTCAAAACTTGCTGCTCACCGAAAACATCACGCGACAATTAGCAATCAGTGGCTTCCACGTTCTCACGCACCGACTGGTTCCACCTAACGATGCCGGTCTTTCTCTCGGCCAGGCATTTGTCGCCGGTACCCTGGCTACAGCCCGGCCATAATCAGCAGCCCACAGGTCATGGCAGCCAGCCCCGCGATGGCGTGACCGTATCGTTCCAGTCCCCGCCACCGAATCGTCTTCAGGCCGACCGACAACAGCAGCACCATGCCACTCATTGTTATCAATGTCGTGATCGCGAACGTCAGAACGACTAGCAATACGGCCGTTGCATTGGCCTCGGCTGCCGGATAAATCAATAGTGGTATCAGTGGTTCACATGGTCCGAAAATGAAGATTAGGAAAAGTAGCCAAGGAGTGACGACCGCTCGCGAATTGCCCTTATCGCGATTGCCGGCGGCGTGCACATGCACGTGCTCCGTGTCGTGGACATGTTGATGGTAGTGGACAGTGCCGTCGGCATGAGCATGCACGTGCGAATGTGGAACCGATCGCAATGCACGCATGATGCCCCACACCATGTAAGCGGCACCAAAACCGACCAGTAACCACGCTGCTACGTTGCCACGCCACGCCTCGATGACCTGCAGACGCATTGCCATCGTTCCCAACCAAAGACCAATCAACCCAATCAGCACCGAACTGGCTACATGCCCAACGCCACACGACATTGTTACCAGAAGTGTCTTGCCGAGCGGCCACTTACCCGCGCGCGACATCGCCACGAACGGCACGTAGTGATCGGGGCCCAAGAGCGTGTGAAAAAAACCAATCGATACGGCCGTCGCTGCAAGTAGTATCGTCTCGGATGTCATCATAGGATGTAGAATGTCCGTGCCGTGGTCCAAATGACCGAATGCTGCCGACCAATCACGATACCACATCCACAACCGTTCGCGTATACTACCGAATGACACAATGCGAAAATCAGTAGCCCTCCGCGCGTATCCTCTCACTACAACTGGCGTGCCAGACTTGCCATGACGCATCAGCCTCGCATCCTGGAAGTTCGTACCAAGATTCTCAAAAAGAACGACGAGCTGGCTCGCGACTTGCGAGAACGTTTTCAGCGAGCCGGCGTGCTGGTCGTCAACCTTGTTTCGAGCCCCGGCACAGGCAAGACGGCATTCCTACAACGCACGTTAACCGAGTTACTCTCGGCTTGCCTCCGTCCCGCCGCCATTGTCGGTGATCTGGAAACCGACAACGACGCCCGACGGCTGGCTACATCCGGGGCTCCCGTCCGCCAGATCATGACCCACGGCTGCTGCCACCTCGAAGCCGAAATGATCGAACAACATCTGGACGATTGGGACCTCTCGAAGTTGGACTTGCTCTTCATCGAGAATGTCGGAAACCTGGTCTGTCCCGCCAGCTGGGATCTAGGTGAGTCGCTGCGAGTCGTCCTGCTCTCCGTTACCGAAGGGGAAGACAAGCCATTGAAATATCCCGGACTCTTCAATACAGCCGATCTCGCGGTCATTACCAAGTGCGATCTTGCCGAGGCCTGTGAATTCGATCGTGCCAAGGCCCGCGATAATATCCACGCGGTTCGCCCCGGTCTGACCATCCTGGAAACCTCGGCAAAACGAGGGGACGGAATGGACCAGTGGTATCGGTTGTTGCACGGCGAACTCGCTCATCGCTCGGGCGGAAAGTCCACTTAGTGGTTTTGCTGCGTCAGCAAATACACTGCGAATGTCGCCAGCCAGTGCTCTCCTTCATAGTGACCGCTGAAAACATAGCGAAATCCCGCCTGGCCATGTTCTCGAGCACTTGTTAGTAAGATCGCACGTCGCGCGTCTCCCTCCGGCAAGGCATTGCCGATCGCTAATTGAGTCCAACCGCGCGACAGATTCAAGCCTGCCAGGTGTACCAGTTTCCCGTCTGTCACATCGCTTACCTTCACCGCAGTCAGTAGATTTCCAAGCTCGCCACGGTTGAGAGTTGGAAAGAAGTTTTCGAG
>JAGQPD010000174.1 GCA_020426865.1 Planctomycetales bacterium | reverse complement strand
GGCATGGGCGGAATGGGAGGCATGGGCGGAATGTTCAATGTCGATGATTCCGTTTCCTTTTCGGCCTACGCTGTCGACGACACGCTCAGCTTGGGTAGCAAAGCCCCAGCGGGCGTCAACGATACTGCTCCTTCACTCGACTCGAACGAGCTTCGTCCCATTACCTTGGAAGCGGAGCCCAATCTGACCGAAACGCAACAATGGGATCGCTACTTTACGCAACTCAACGAAAGCCCTGCATATCGTCAGCAATCCGACGAGCCGGGTGTGACGGTACAGCGTGAGAAGCACAACGCTCGGGTTCGCGAAACGGTCCGTCAGTTGATGAATGACAAGAAGTTCACTGCGGTCCAGGCGATAATCATGTCGGCCTTGCGTCACGGACATCCACAGCCGTGGATGTACGAGGCGTTGGGATTGGCGATGCAAGCCGGGGGCGCACCGGCGGAGGACCTGGAACGAGCTTTGATGTCGACGGCGGATTTCAGCCAGACGTTGGACGAAATGTATTATCTGGCACGATATCTGTCACGAGTTGGATTGGACGGACGCGCGTTGCAGATGTACCGCGAGATCTCCCAGGCCAATCCAACACGGCCCGAGCCGTATGTCGAGGCACTTGCGGTGGCCCAGCGAGTCCAAGATCTGGAAACGATTCAATGGGCCTGTGTCGGGATCCTGAAGCAGGCCTGGCCCAGCGACGAGGCAGTCGTCGAAGCTCGCGCACGTCGTGCCGCCGTATTGGCAATGAAGACGCTTCAGGAAAGTGGTCGCGAGTCGGAAGCCCGCGAGTTCCGGGATGCACTTAATCGGGCCTTGGTACGCGACTGTGTTGCCAAAGTGGAATGGACCGGTAATGCCGACATCGACATCATGATCGAGGAACCGTCCGGCACGGTCTGTTCGTTACGCAATCAACGCACTGTTGCTGGCGGAGTGATCTTGGGTGACACTTCTTCGATTGTGGGACGCCCCAATGGCAGCAACTCGTTTAACGAAACGTATGTCTGCCCCGAAGCATTTGCTGGCCGCTATCGCCTGGTCATTCGCAAGATCTGGGGAGACGTTACCGCTGGCAAGGTGACGGTTGAGATCACCAAAAACGTTGGCACGAGCCAACCCAAGACTATCCGTCAACAGATACCGATTGGCAGCGACGACGCGATGGTCGTGTTTGACCTGGACGAAGGTCGTCGCGTAGAACCGTTGGACGAACAGCAAGTTGCCAACGCCGTTCACAAGCACATCGAGGTAGGCCGTGCCGTGTTGGCTCAGCAAGTTAGCGACACCGCCAGCAGCGACGCAGCATTGGACCTGGCCCTGGCTCGCCGTGGATTCGGTTTGGGCAACGCGAACCTGCGCAATCTGCTGGGACGTTCGGCTGTCGGATTTCAGCCTGTGATCACGACGCTTCCAGAAGGCACCACGCTATCAGCTACCGCCGTCGTCTCCTCCGATCGACGTTACGTACGGATTAACGCCACACCATTTTTCTCGGCGATCCGCGACGTGTTTACGTTCAACTTCGTCACCGGCGATCAGACGCAAGTTGAGAATAACGGCGTCGGCAACCTGGGGAACTCAGGCAACAACGGCAACAATGCCGATAACGGCGATAACGGCGACGCGGCACAGTAAATGTTCCACGGTGGTCCCCAGCCGTGAACAGAAAGCAGTGGCCTCGACAAAGACCGTGGCGGGTGTCCGCTGTTGCGCCAATGGCGTCAGACCCACCCCCTGCGTATCACGTGCGGGTTCAATGCGCGGGGCGCTACGCGTTTTCCTCGGTTTCGTCGCCGTTTGCCTTTTCCATTTTGGCGATCAGTGCCGAGTAGGCTTGCATGGCCTGGTGGACGCTTTGTCGCAGGGACTCGGTGTCCGCCTGCGTTGATCGTGACAGTTGGAGAAACGGCTGGATCCACCCGTCCATCACAGCGAATTGCGCCTTGATCACCTCCAGGAAAACCTTGGGCACCTTGTAGGCCACTTGGATTTGCGGGACTTGGATCTGGGGTGCCGGTGGTGGCGTCGGATCGGACACAACGGGAACCGGCGGATGCTGCTTCTGTTCCACAAGTTGGCGGGCACCGGCAACGAGTGCCTCACGAATATGATGCAACCCTTCGCTGAAGGTTGTCATTTGAGCAATCACCTGTGTCATGCGGTCGCCGTCGTCGGTGCTGCCGAGCAATAGATTGCGTTGAAACCGACGACAGATTTCTTGCCAACGTTTTGTCTGTTCGTCGTCAAGCAGCCCCAACAGTTGACGCAGTTTCAGGAGGTTGGCTTCCGCGTCGGTGGCCAACGTCTGAGCCTGATTCTCGTAGTGCGACAGGATCAACTGCTGCAATTCGTCGTCGTTCATCACGGCGACGACGCGTTCCGCCAATTTGTTCATATCGCGGTAGGAGCCCTGCAGCTTGAACGGGGGTTCGGTGCGATAGGCAGCGGATTGAGCGGCCGACTGGATGTACTGCTGATTGACTCGCAAGACGACATTGCGCAGTTGAATCAACTTGCGCACGACCGAGACCATTTCGTTCAATTCGTCGACTGAGTACGTTGCCTCCAAGTCGATTCCCTCGGGCGAATCGGTTTGCGCCAGTTTAATGATGGCGGTCAGGTCCTTGGAGCTTCGCCCCGCGATAATCGACAAGACGGGGTTGCTCGTCATAGCATTTTCGAGATAACTCAGCTCGAATGCCTCGCGAGAATCTCCGATAACATCGCCCAGGTTGTAGGTATCGGCTCGGTTGGCCAACATGTCGGGTACCTGAAACTTTTCGCCACTTTCCGTGTACGGATTCCCGGCCATGACGACGGCGACCTTGCGGCCCCGCAGGTCGTACGTGCGTGGTTGACCATGGTATACGCCTTCGATCTTGCGTTGAGCGTCGCAAAGTGAAATGAATTTTTGCAGGAATTCGGGATGACAATGTTGAATATCATCAACGTAAATCATCACATTGTCGCCCATCTCCAGTGACAGATTCAGTTTCTCGACTTCCTGGCGGGCGCTGGCGTTGGGCGCTTCGGCCGGATCGAGTGATCGCACCTGATGTCCGACCGCCGGACCGTTAATCTTGACGAAGGTGATTCCCAAACGGTTAGCGACATATTCCATCAGCGTCGTTTTGCCGTAGCCGGGTGGCGAAATCAGCATCAATAGCCCCATCAGATCGGTCCGTTTCGCGTCGCCGGCCGCACCGATTTGCTTGGCGAGGTTGTCGCCGATCAAGGGGAGATACACCTGATCGATCAACCGATTGCGGACAAAGGAAGTCAACACACGCGGATGAAATTCTTCCAGCCGCAACAGTTTTCGTTTACGGGACGTCAACTGATGTTTGGTTTCGACATACTGCTGGTATCGTGGTACAACGTCGCACCGGTACGCATTCAATCGCTGATGAAACGCCGAATAATCCAATTGATAGGCGTGACCTTGCAACCGGGGATGGTCACCGACAAGTCCTTCGACGACAACAACGTCGTCGCCTCCCAGGACGGGCCGCTGCTTTAATCCGCCGTTGAGCACAACCGCTGTCGCCTCGTCGATATCACCGGGTCGCCAGTCGTCCGAGGACGCATCTGTTGTTGCGGCGATCCATTCGCGCAAGGAGCGGAATCGATCACCACTGGCCAGCGATTCGAGCGTCCCTTGGACTTCGTCCTGGAATCCATCACGGCGCGATTGTTCGTCGAATGCCTTGACGATTCGAGCGGCCCGTGGTCCGACAGGTAGCAGGGAAGATTGAACGACCAAGTCGAAACAGCACTTCGCCGCATGCTCGACGATATCGACGTCAAACAATGACGACTTCTCCACGAACCTGGTGATCTTCCGCTGTAGCAAGTCAATCGCTTGCTGCCGATGTTTTGACTGGGGAAATCGCCGGGCGACGGCCCCGGCCGATCGAATCCGGGAAACGGTGCGACGTGATGGACTGTCACTTTCTTGACGGTCGAGCAGTGTCTGCCAAAATAAAGCCACAAGCGCCCGTGTTTCTGGCGCGTAACGCAGGAACCCGGCCTGAAGTCGTTGATGCAGCAAGGCTCGCAACAACTTGAGTGCATCGTGATCGTGAACGCCTTTTACGTACGCTTCACTGTGCCGCGAGGCCATGAATTCATGTACGTGGTCCCGCAATTGATCGTCGGTGGAGCGTGACAGTCGATTGAGTTCCGCCGTTCCCTCGGCTTCGCCCTGTTGAAGCAGTTGATACGCCAGATACTCGGCTCGATACACGTCGCGATTCTCGGCAACGGTCTCTTGATCCCATACAAGTCGGCACTCGTCTAACGTTGGGTCCTCGATCTGTTCCAGAAAATTGGTGCCGGTAAGGTGGAAGAAGTGCCCTTGTTCCCTGCGGATGATCGTGAGGTCCAACGGTTGGACGTTGACGGTGAACCGGTGCTTACCCAGTTGTATGATATTCTCGCCATCGACAAACAACTCCTGCCGATCTTTCAATTGACGAACGGCATCCTCGCGAATTGTCTTCAGCTGGCTTTGGATGTCGTCCACTTTAACGGAATCTTCCAACTCGGCCAGCTGCCGAACGATGTCGCGGACTTTATCGACCATCAAGTCGGACGCAAAGTAGGCATGGATCTCGGCGACATCAGTTAGTCCCGCGACACGCGTTTCCAGTCCTTTGAGGATCCGCTGAGCGGTCGACATCAAGGCATTCGCTCGTCGATTGCGTGACTCTACCAACGCAACTTTGCGGCTTTCAAACGCGCTGTAGATCTCCTCGCGCTTCTCCCCCAGCTGTACGACAAAATCATCGAATTCCGCGAACCGACCTTCGAGCTCTTCGACTTGCACCATCAACTTCGTCAGGTATTCTTCGCACTTAGCGGCTGAATTGCATACATCGAGATAGTTGACGAGTGCCTGATTGAGCAATTTGACTTGCGAGTGGAATTCGGCGACCCCTTCAACCGACAGCAGCTCTTGTTTCTTCTTCTTAAGTGCTGCGCGGGATTGGTTGAGTTGGGCGTAGACGGCGGAGATATCTTCGATAATCGTGGTGCGTTGCGTCGCATCGTCAATTTTCAAATTGCTAACGACATCGATCAACATCTCCAGACTATCGGACGTCTGACCGAGTTGTTGTTCGAGTTGGTTTGCGTCGGCCACTTTGGAAAGCTGCCCGATTGCC
>JAGQPD010000173.1 GCA_020426865.1 Planctomycetales bacterium | reverse complement strand
CCGAACGCACTCATCTGGTTCTAGAACAATTGGAACTTCGCAAACGTGGCCGCGAGAAATTTCGCTTGGCCGACCAGCTTTTTTTTACGCGCAAGGGACTGGAGCAGTCGAGCGGTGACGCCATCGCAACTTATAAGGGCAGCCTGTTTCGGCGGGATACTCGCACCCAAGTTGCTGATCTGTGCTGTGGCATCGCCGGGGACGCGATGCAGTTGCATGCTGTTCACGATGTGGTCGCCGTGGATTGGGATCCCGTGCATGCATGGTTTGCCCAAGTGAATCTCGAGTCGGTCGGTTACGGGCGTGTTGCCGTCTTGCAGCGTGACGTTTGTACTGTCGAACTGCGTGATCACTGGGCCTGGCACTTGGATCCCGATCGCCGGGCCGACGGTCGCCGGAGCACGCAAATCGATCACTACGCGCCCAACGCATCCCAAATCCGGAAGCTCCTGTCTCGAAACGGTAATGGGATGATCAAGATCGCCCCGGCAGCCGATGTTCCGGGCGACTGGCTGCCAACGTGTGAACGCCTGTGGGTCGGTTACGACCGCGCATGTCCACAGCAACTCTTGTTGTTCGGCGAACTTGCCGAACGTGTCCAATCTCGTTCCGCCGTCGTGATTGACGACCACGGGAAAGAACGACAGTCTCTCCACACAATCGGCGAACCGCCGCTGCCTCCCCTTTCCGCCATCGGACAATTCCTCCACGATCCGCATCCCTGTGTCGTGGCGGCGCGCCTTGTCTCTGCGTTGGCGCTGCGTGCCAATATGTCGGCAGTTGATCGCCAGGTGGCCTACCTATCCTCCGATGATCCGTTTGACGGTGCGTTGGCCGATTCGTTTCGTGTTGTCGACATCATGCCCTTCGACCGTCGGCGCCTGGCTCGGTACCTACAGCAACGACGGATCGGTACCTTGGAAATCAAGCAACGTGGTGTGAAAATTGTCCCGGAACACCTGCGGAAGGAGTTGCGACTATCTGGCGACCAGGCTGCCGTGCTGTTCCTGTTGCCATATCAGCATCGAGTGACGGCAGTGCTATCGTTGCGAGGAGAGTAAATCGGTCTCGCTGCGTTCGTGCCTTTCTGCTAACAGTCACACAAGAACACAGGAGTGCGTCGAGTCCTCAAGTGCCGCGTCGCGGCAAACCGATTCGCCACACTGCTGTTGACCAGTCCGTTGTCGTAGATATTAGGTCGTTGTCCTGAGGAGCAACATTGTGGTGGAAGTCCGCCGAACGCACATTGCTATCGTGGTCGCGATGGTGCCGTTGTTGGTCGTCGTGATGGGGTGTATTTCCGGGATTTCCGGACGCTTTGGGACGTCGAATGCCGACCAATTAAATGCCTTGCGATGGAAGGAGGCGTACGGTCCCACGTCCTCCGAACGCATCCAACAGATGCGTTCTCTTGCGGCGGCTGCGGCCAGTGCACCAGACGATCAGCAGTTGGCAGCAGTAGCCAGGCTCGAACAACAACTATCAAAAGAGACCGATGTGCTGGTCCGTCGAGAGGTCGTGCGAACACTCGGCGCATTCAACGTACCGTCGGCCGAAGAAGCCCTCAAGATTGCCGGCGAGGACGACGATCCCGTTGTGCGTGTTGAGGCCTGTCGCTCGTGGGGGCAACGAAAATCAGAAGCCGCCGTGCAGGAGCTTTCTCGGTTCCTTGTCCACTCCGAAGACGTCGACGTGCGACTCGCTGCCGTTGAAGCGCTCGGCCAAATCCCGTCCTCGCCGAGCACCAGCGTGTTGCTACCGATTGTTAACGACCGAGATCCAGCCGTTCAGCTGGCAGCCATGGCGTCGCTTCGCAAAGTGACTGGCCAGTCGATTGGCGATGACGTAACGAAATGGCGACAGTATGCGGCTCAATACACGGCACAGGATGGAGCAACCTTAGCCGAGTCCCGTTGATCGCAGGCCGGGTTTTGTTGATAGCACTGCAGGCGTGAGTGCCGCAATGGCCGCGTGGCGCATCTTCGGTAGGCCTTAGAGTTTAACGGGCAGCTCGAGCGGAGGCCGACGAAAGTAGGCTTGAGTTTTTTTGGTGTGAATCGCGCCGAGCAGCGTTCCGATAGAAGACGTGAGCCAGTGATGAAATGATTGTTTAATGACTCCGCGAAGGGCAGCTCGATGTTACGCACGCTCGTCTCCTCGGCGATTTTATTTGCCGGTTTGGTTTATCTAATGAAGTCGGTAGTGAGCGAACCGACCGATCGAACACGGGTCCCTGCGTTGCAGATCGACAGCGAGTCACAAGAGGCCGAACAATTTCCATCGTGCCCACAGAAGGTGTTGGCACCGGCACCATTGTCGCTGGAAACTGCTTTGCCCATTGCCGATGTCGTCGCGCGTTCGAACGCCAGGTCACCTCAACCCGTTCGGCTGGTCAACCATGAGGTACTGGTCGCCGCGAGCCGTGGCAGGTTCCCCTCGCTGAAAACCACATCGCCAAGCAATACGAAAAATCTGACGGTGACCGACCGGAGCGAAGACGAGCCGACGGCCGAATTGGCCCAGCCTAAATCGGTTGTGCCGTCAGCCGGCGACTCCCGGGAGCCGAGGCGGTTGTCAATTCCGTCGGACGCGGCCGACGACCGTAGTGAGCATCCCAACTCGACGTCTGAGGAGAGATCCGATGCGTCAACCACGAAATCGAAGGCGGTAACGGCTGACCAATCCTCCCGAGCGACACCGGTGCGCGCGAAGACACGTGAACTTAATCTCTCGCCGGCAATGGCAGCGAGGCGCGATCGAATTCGACAGTGTTTAGCATTTTATTATCAGCATCGGGCGATGAACACGGCCGAGGACAGCCCATGGTCGATCATGCATGCGATGCTATCGTTCGGCGTTGATACCGAAATCCATATTGGCGGAGCGAACGGAAAACGCGTCAATGCTACCAGTTGGTTGTGTGCGAACGGTCCGTGTCGAAACGAACGTTTGCTGTCGCTTTCTGCGGACGGACAGTTAGTGCGACGTACGGGGCCTGGCTTGCAGGGCCACGATGGGCAGTTCTTGGCGTTGTTGGCGCAGTCGCGCATTATGGATTCCTATCCGCTGTTGGTGGAGGGTGAGCGGCTAACGATCAAGGACCTGATCGAGGCCGAGAAGGCGTCGTGCCGCCCACGTACCGAGTTGACGTTTAAGCTGATCGGGCTTTCCCATTATCTCGAGCCCGACGCGACCTGGCAGGCTTCGGACGGTTCGACATGGAGCATCCCTCGCTTGATTGAGGAAGAGCTCGCACAACCGATTAATGGCGTGACGTGCGGTGGCACGCACCGCTTGATGGCTTACACATACTGCGTGCAAAAGCGGCTCCAGCACGGCGGCCCCGTCGACGGCCAATGGCTGCGCGCACAGCAATTCGCCGTCCGCTACCAGCAGTTGGCGCTGCGTTATCAAAATGCGGATGGAACGCTTAGCTGCAATTTTTGGCGTGGGCCCGGTGACTGGGGTGGCTTGGAACGGAAAATCAAAACGACCGGGCATATCCTGGAATGGCTCGTGTTCTCATTGCCCGACGGGCAATTGAACGATCCCCGAATCGTGCGGGCCATCGATGCACTGACCAACATGATGATGCAGAACCGCTACTATGACTTTGAACAGGGGCCCATTTCTCACGCCATTCGGGCCTTGGCTGTCTACGATGAACGTGTCTTCGATGGAAAACCAGGTGAACGCTCCGAACAGCTGGCCGAATACTCCGTGCCGGCGCGGCAGCCCGTGCGTTCTCAGAACATGCAACAGGGGCCAGCTCGCCCTGCCTTCGGTGGGCGTCGTACACCGTCCTTTCGGTAGGTTGCAGTGACGCCATTGCGGGGGCTACTTCGGGGCTACTGGAACCTCCTGCAAAACATCCGCTAGCGAACACGAATTGTGTGCGGCACGTGGTTGCCCAGATGCCGCAACATCTCTAATATGCACACATCGATTTCGGCTGCGAAGTGTTTTATCTGCTGTGAAGTAACTCTATGAAATCCCAGAAATTCGGCGAACAGTTTGCCACGATGTTCGGGCTGGCCGTCAAATTGGCCGGTGTCATGGAAGCCGATGCCATTATGGTGCTTGTGGCGGGAAAAACTGACTGGGAGCAAATGCAGAAACTGGCCGGCAAATTGCACTTGTTGGTCGTTGCCGAAAATCCCGAGCATACTACCGGCGCTGCCGATCTGGGATTGGACCTCATTATCCTCGACGGCGCGGATACTCCTGTTCACGATCGCATCAGTCAGGCGTTGCTCAAGAGCGTCGCCGAGGAAATCCTTTCGCCGGGGGCAAGCGTCATTGCGGTTTACAGTGGCTTTGATCCAGCCCGGATCGATTCGGTTAGCTACGTCCAGTTAGAAATCCATCTCGGGCAGCTGACGTCGCGAGATTTGCGGCAATTGGCCAATCGCGTCCCGTTGGACACACTGAAGCTGGTTGTTGATTTGGCCGTGGATATCGGACGTGAGGGGCGCGAGGGGAAACCAGTCGGGACGTTGTTCATCGTGGGGGATACCCGCAAAGTCCTGCAAAACAGTCATGCCATCGGTTTGGATCCCGTGAAAGGATATAACCGCAAGGAAAGAAATCTGCGGGATCCCCGCGTCCGCGAGGGGTTAAAGGAAGTCGCGTTGATGGATGGTGCGTTCCTGGTCAGTTCCGATGGGACTGTGGAGGCGGCCTGTCGTTATATTGATGCGTCTGCGGAAAATATCTCGCTGTCAAAAGGCCTGGGCAGCCGCCATTGGGCCGCCGCCGCGATTACCAAGAAGACGACGGCGATCGCTGTGGCAGTTAGTGAATCCAATGGCACCGTCCGAATCTTTCAGGACGGTGAGATCGTGCTTCGAGTGGAACCATTTCGTCGGGCGATGAAGTGGAAGGACTTCGACCACGAGCCGCCGTCCTCGTCGTCCGATGCCAAGTAACACTCGTGTCGACTACGCCCAGTGCACATCGATGCCGATGTCGATGACGTGTAGCTGGCCGACAAGCACCTGTGCCGCCGGAACCAGCAGTCCCGGCTTGATAGCGGCGTAGGTACACGTGTGGTCGGCCTGAAAGGTAGGTGATGACGCAACGCCTGTGTCGGCATCGAGGCCGCTGGGTATATCCAATGCCATCCGCCGTGCCCGCGAGGCGTTGGCCGCGCGGATTACCGCGTCCAGCGGGGGCCGTGGAGCGCCTTGCGCACCGGTACCGAGCAGGGCATCGACGATCCAGTCCGCAACGTGGAAGTAGTTGGTCGCCTGCAGTGCCCCTTCGTCACCCGACAATTGATGAAGACCAATTCCGCAGGCCCGGCAGATGTCGCGATTGATTCCGGCATCATCACGCAGCCCCTCCGGCGACTCCCAGCACAACACTTCGCAATGGTATCCCCGTAGTGTCAGGTGCCGCGCCACGACCAATCCGTCACCGGCATTGTTACCTTTTCCGCAACAAATCGCCACCATGCCTTCAATTCCCAGCTTTTGCATAACGTCCGCCGTACCCCGGCCGGCGTTTTCCATCAAGACGATACTGGGCACCTTCAGCTTGCTGACGGCCTGCACGTCCAATTCGCGTACTTGTTCACGTGTCAGAATTGCGGGTTTGGGAGAAGTGCCAGCCATCGTCGCATAGGCTCCATACGATCCGCACCATGATTGTCGCGTCCCTTGTGACGTATGGTAGTACGACCGGTCAATATCGCGAGACACGCTTCATCAGCAACCACCCGACGATCAAGCAGATGGCATTGCCTAGCCATACCGAATAGGGCGGAAAGCTTCCCGACTTGGCGCGGTCCACACCATATTCCATCAATGGATAGTAGACCAGCAGGATTGGCAGAAAGCAAGCGAAGAAGGTCGTCACGAAATCGCTGTTGCGAGCCCGAATCGCTAACGGTGCACCGACGATGACAAAGAAGAAACAGCTGAATCCATTTGCCCATCGCCGCCAAGGCTCGGTCGTCAACCGATTCAAGCGATACTCGGCCGCACCCAATTGCCGCTGATGTTCGTGCCAAGATTCGGCCGCCAGCGACGCCAGATTCCCTGACAGCAGCGAGTACGCTGCGTGCGTCGCCATTGCCTTTCTCTTGGCGACAATTTCCTCGCGTTGGTCATGTCTCGCTGCCGGCAGCTGCCACAAGGGAAAGTCCGATGGACTGAGGCCCAGCTCGCTTTCACTATCGCGTCCCAATGGGATCTCACGCTCCGTTGATCCCGCAAAGGCGATCTCACCGCGCCCCTCGGCTTCGACGAATCCGTCCGTGATTTGCACGATCAACGCGTCGCTGGTCATGCTCCGCCGTAACTGTGCCTCACGGGCCGTAAGTGTCAAGGTCGTGCGGCCGTTTCCGTCGCGAAATACAATGATGGGGCGAATCAATCGCTTGCCTTCGACGTGCTTGACCGTGATCGAAAACCTTTTGCTGTCGTAAGTATGCTGAGTTCGCAACATGCCATAGGCAATCTGCTCAATCGATTCGACGACCACCCGGTTGACTCCGGGACGCCCCCAAGACGCACATAAGTCATTGACAAACACCGCGAAGACACTTGCCATCAATGCGAATACATATACCGGTGTTGTCAACGCCGTTGGCGATATACCGAGCGATTTCAACGCGACCACTTCGTTGTCGGACGACATCCGGCCAAATGCTGAACATGCCGCCAATAACGCGGCCGCCGGCATCGAGAATCGTAACGCGTCCGGTATGATGTATGGCAGTAGCCGCAAAATTGGCAACAGCCCCAATCCTTGCTGCACCGCGTGGCGAGCAACTCCCAATAACATCATGAACAACGTCATTCCCGACAACGTCGCCACAAACGTGGAGACATACTCGCGCACAGCGTATCGGGTCAGGGCTCGCATTCGACGCGTCTCGATTTATCCTTGAACCAACGTGCTTCGCATCTTGGAGAACGACGGTAGTTTGGGCGTTTCCCCCATTGGCGAAAACTTAGCAGCTATGTCCTCACACTCCAATGCGAGATTCTGCGGTCGCCAATGCCCGTTCATTGAACAGACGCACGTCACTGCCGGCGTGGACGGATGACATGAAAATCTGGCGTTGCCAAGGTGAGGGGGCAGAACTGCCCCGATGGGATGCTAGCTGAAGTGGTCGCCGTTGTGAGGATCTGCCACAATCCGCTCGCGCACTTGCCCCAATAAGTCGCGCAGCGCTTGGGCGTATCGCCGAGCGACTTCGTCTGGCGGCACCGCGTCCGACGGGTTCAATCCCTTGCCGACCAAGGAATCCCACGTCGTCCAATCGACCGACCATTGACGCAATTCTACCGCCCGTCTGGCGTTCTCCGCCGTGATCCGCATCCATTCAGCGAAATCTCGCGCCGAACGCACGTTGGCGGTTCGGTGTGGCCCCTTGCCCAGCTTCCTGCCGCCGGACAGCGATATCCCACTATCGCGAAATATCCCCATGACCTTGGCCAGCGCCACCAGCCCAACACATCCGCCGATCGCGGCCAGCACAAGAGATAACAGCGATTGGCCCGTCACCTGCAACGCGGCAGCAGCCAGGATCAGTACGCCGGAGGTGATCCAAAACGCAGGATGGACGGCGGTGCTTTCCTTCGAAGCCCCTCCCACCACCAACGGATCAGCCGCTGACGCCCGGCTGGTCATTTCCGCCCCCGTTACCTTGCCGACGATGACCGTGATATTGTCTGGCCCGCCACGTAGATTAGCCAGATCCGTTAACAAATCTGTGGCTTCCTTGACCGACATGTACGCCAGGATCGGGCCGATCTCATCGTCCGGCACCCGTCCCGTCAAACCATCAGAACACAACAAGAAAGTATCCCCAACCTCGATCGGAAACGGTCCTTCAATGTCGACCTTCACGTGTTCTTGCGGACCCAGCGATCGCGTGATCACGTTGCGAGGGATGGCATGTTCGATACTCTCGTCCGCCGGAATTTGCCCCGCCGCTCGCATCTCCCACACCAAACTATGGTC
>JAGQPD010000172.1 GCA_020426865.1 Planctomycetales bacterium | reverse complement strand
CGGGCCTCCCAGCGAGTCTGTCTTTGGCGTCCCAATGCCAGCTCAATCGATTGCAAGGACTCCAGCAGTTGCTTGGGTGATTGTTGGGTCTGAATCAGAGCGGCACCGTTGAGGAAGTCTGGTTGGCCTTCCGGCCCACCAACGGCTGCGGTGGCGATCCAGTCGCTGACGGCCAATACTTGCGAATCGGGCGTGGCGTGCAACGATTGCACGAAGGCATTAAGGGCGGCTTCCCGGACCCCTAGATTCGCTCCCAGTCCGATGAGAGCCGTGGAGGGCGCTGTTGCGGTCATCGTGCGGTGCGGACTGGCAATAAAAAACCAACGATTGGCGATGTGGGAGCATGCCAAAAGGAACTGGGGGGAACATCCAGGCTTCATTCGCCGAGGTGAATTCGAAGCGAATGTCGACGGTCGTTCCCTTCAGTCGTCGCCCCCCAACGTTCCATTGGCTTACTACCTGGTTTCCGTCCCTGGTAGAAAGCGATTTGGCGTCATGTCGTACTCTACGCGGACCGATCGAAATGGTTCGCGATTGGAACGACAAAATCTGTTTCAAAGTTGTTCTTCGGTTTACCTTTCCGACAGCGCGCATCACGATCGCGAAATCAAACCATTAGCAACAGAAAAAATATGTTCCGATAGAAATCTCAAGCAGCATACTTACGAAGCAACCAACACACAAGTGTTACGCGCCGCGAGTAGCGTTCAGCAAAAGTGGCTAAATCGAGCAGCGTCGCGAAACGACGGAGCCTGTATTGTGGGAATTCGGCAGGAGTTGTCAACCACTGTGGCAAAAAAACTTTTCGACTCCCCTAAAGTAAGTAGTTGTCGCAAAAAGTGGGGTTGCAAAGGGCGCCGAAGTTTGCCCACCGCGTCTCTCTTTTCGGGTGTGGCAAATGTGTGTCGCAGTGTGTCGTGGTGAGTCAGTCTCTTGCGACAACTCGATGGAAGTGCAATCGTACCTGTCGATTCACGACGCGCTCCATGCCCTGAAGGAGGCATTGTGGTTCGTTGTCTTGCTGCCCGATACGCATGATTTCATCAAGTCGAGTTCCGGGTGGCACGGAGAATGTCGATTGATGAATGATCTGATTCCCTGCGTCCAACTCCGGGACAATGAAATGGCACGTTGCGCCAAAGGTCAACATGCGGCTGGCGTACGCGTCGTGATAGGGCCGGACGCCGGGAAATCCTGGCAACAGGCCGTGATGCAGATTGATGATTCGCCCGCCTGCAAACTTCCAACAAGTCGACGCCGGAAGGACGCGCATGTACCGGGCAAGCACCACATAGTCGACGTCATATCGATCCACGGCTCGAACCAAGGCATCCTCGTCGGGGCGTCCTGCACTGTCGCCAACCATTTCCCAAGGAAGCTGGAACTGTTCGGCGACACCCCGGCACGCATTGCGATTGCCAATCATGACCGCCGGGTCGGCGGCCATCCGGCCGTCGCGGATGGCACGCAAAATCGCCAATGACGGTTCGGGACGATACGTCACGCAGATCGCCAACCGCGGTCGACGACGCTCCTCCGGCGACCAGACTCGCACCGAAAGATTCTTGAGCCGGCCAATCTCTTCAAGCGCCTTGCGCAATAAGGGCAATTCCCGCGATTCCGCTTGGATCCTCAGCAACATCGCGAAGATCGCCTCTTCATCATGGTCATACATCTGTATTTCCGCGATGTTCGCGCCTTGCCCCGTCACGTAATGAATGATCGGATCTGCTAAACCAATATTGTCCGGCCCTACGGCCGTAATGACGATTTCCATCGCTCCTCCGCTCAACCTCCTGATATCCAGACTAGTCAAGCTTTCCGGACATTGATAACCTGAGTGATTGATAACCTAGGCAATGTAGCAAATTGTGCCGGAAACTCCGAGGGCATTGTCGTCCGCGGACAACCGCCCCAAGATGCCGACCGACCGCTTCGAACGCACTTCGATTTACCTTGGGGAGAACTTTCCGCCCATGGCCACCGCCGTCGCCGAAAAGCCGCGTCGACAGGATCTACCGGTCGACGCCAACCTGTGTGAATTCTGCACCGCCAAGTGCTGCCGCTATTTCGCACTGCCGATTGAAACCCCCGAGGCCTTCGAGGATTTCGAATACCTCCGCTGGTACCTGTTGCATGAACGCGCCAGTGTCTTCACCGAGGACGAGAACTGGTATCTGCTCGTCCATACCGTGTGCAAGCACCTCCAGCACGATCATCGCTGTGGAATCTACGAAACGCGGCCACAGATCTGCCGTGAGTACTCAACCAAGAATTGCGAATACGAAGACGAATGGACCTACGATCGCTATTTCGAGACGCCCGAACAGATGTGGGAATACAGTGAGGCGGTGCTGCAGTTCGGCAGCGGCTCGAGCATCCGCAGTCCCAAGCCGTCGCTGCTGCCGGTCATCGGTTGATTCGCGATCATTCCGTCCGCTGTAGCCGCCACCAACTGGCCCGACGAATCGAGGTTCGCCAACGACCATGACCATTACTCCCCGCACATTGAAAGGATTTCGCGATTTTCTTCCCGCGGCCATGATCCCCAGGGAAAGGTTGATCGAAACGGCACGGAACGTTTATCGGTCGTATGGCTTCGTGCCGATCGATACTCCGGCACTCGAATACGAAGAAATCCTGCTGGGCAAGGGGAGCGAAGAAACGGATCGTCAGATCTATCGATTCGCAGATCAGGGGGGGCGACGCGTTGCCATGCGGTTCGATCTCACCGTACCCCTGGCCCGCTTCGTTGCTCAACATATCCAGCAACTGGGGAAACCTTTTAAACGCTATCACATCGGTCCCGTCTGGCGCGGTGAAAACACGCATCGCGGTCGGTACCGCGAATTCTATCAGTGTGATTTCGATACCATCGGCACACAATCGATCGCAGCGGATATCGAAATCGTATTGGTGATTCACGACCTGCTGCGCGCCATTGGTGTCGAGCGATTTACGATTCGAATCAACAATCGTAAAGTGCTCAACGGTCTGCTCAGTAAATTGGGACTCGCGTCCGCGTCCGTCCCCGTCCTGCGAGCGCTGGATAAACTGACCAAAACCGATCGCGATCGTGTAGCGCAAGAAATGATGTCTGCCGCCGGCGCATCCGCACAACAAGCTGACCAGGTGCTGGCACTGGCCGATCTCAACGGTGATCGCGACAGTGTTGTGTCGTCCCTGCAGGAAATCGTCCACGGGTCCGAAGTCGGCCAACAGGGTGTTGCCGAACTGCAACAAGTGCTCGCCGGCTCGCTGGCCGCGGGCGTCGATAGCGAACACCTGCAACTGGATGTCTCCATCGCCCGCGGTCTGGACTACTATACCGGTACGATCGTCGAAACGTTCCTCGATTCCCTGCCCGAAATCGGTAGTATCTGCTCCGGCGGTCGATACGATAACCTGGCCGAACTGTATACCAAAGAACATCTTCCCGGTATCGGCGCCTCGCTAGGTCTCGATCGCCTGCTCGCCGCCTTGCAGGAACTCAAGTTGATCGACACCGTTGCCACCACCGCGGCGGTGTTCATCCCCTACTTCGATGCCAGCGAATTGAATAGCTACCTGAAGATCGCCTCCTGGGTTCGCCAGGCTGGCTACGGCGTTGAAGTCTACCCCGAACCGAAAAAATTGGGGCAACAACTGAGCTACGCCGCCGATCGCGGCTTCCAGATCGCACTGATCGCCGGACGCCAAGAACTGGATAATGGAAAATGCCAGATCAAAAATCTCAAAACCCGCCATAGCCTCGAGGTCGCTACCGGGCCAAATGGGGCCGGGATTGTCCAAACCGTCAGGGAGATCCTGGCCAGGGACTGACTGACGGCTGGGACAGCCGTGGGACAACACTGACGGCTGGGACAGCCGTGGGACAACACTGACGGCTGGGGCAGCCGTGGCACTTGGAGCCGTGGACATCTCGACAACGACCGCTCGCGTGGTAAAATGGTGGACTGCGAGTACCGTTCTTACCGCGATTCCCCGACAATGCTGTTGCCGGTGAGCCAGTGACCGTCAACGTGTGCCATTTGACTTGAAATTATGTCGCAAATTGAATTCTCAACTCCGTTGGCTGTTTCTTGTCATCAGCCATGTGGCCGACAAACTCAATCCCAAACTCGTCGCCGTGCTTTGGGGCTTTGGGGCCGAGTCGCTGTGTTGTTCTTGTGTCTGGTAATGGCGTTGGCTGCCCCCGCCGCGGCTCAAAAGAAAAAAGGGCAGGAAGAAGAGAAGCCCGCGCCCCAGTGGGTGATTTCTTACGCACTGATTGTCATGGGGGTCGGCCTGGGCCTGGCCGTCGTCTGTCGCCCCAGTCGCCGCAACAAAGAGGTCAAGCGGGCGACCTAAGCTTGCGTCGCACGACTGTCCTCAGTCGTTGTCCCTTCCATCCAATTAGAGTTCTTTAGGGCGAATGACATCCATCAGCGTCCATGGACGCTGACGGAGTGCTTCGGACCACGATGCTGAATCGCATTGCAGCAAGGCGGCGTTGGCCGTTGTCAGTCCCACGTATTGGCCAGTGAAATATGAGATGGCGCTTTGCCAGCCAGGATTGTGTCCCAGTACCAGCACGGTGTGCACTTCGTTGGGAACGAGCTTCAACGCTGCCATGATGGCTTCTTCGTCTGCCAGATAGAAACTCGGTTCGAATGATACCTCGACGTGATCGCCGAATTGCGGGATCATCAATTCGATCGTTTCGCGAGTTCGAACGGCGTCGCTGGAGAATACCCATTGGGGTGCCCAGCCGATTTGTGTTAGGGCGTCGGCCACGGCAGGAGCATCGTGGCGGCCGCGTTTGTTCAAGGGGCGAAGCTGGTCACCCAACTCCGGTGCGTCCCAAGAGCTCTTAGCGTGACGCATGATGATCAAACGGCGGAGCATGATTCTAGACGCCCTCGTTGACTTCACGTGCTGCCATTGAGTTTTGGCCGTTGCTTGCCCCAATGGCAGCGCGAGACTCCTTGTCCTGATGCACGTGTGCCAGTTCCTCTTGGCAACGATACCGTCGTTCGCCTTTTTTCAGCGGAACACGTTGGTACGTACCGGACGACGTTAGCTCGCGGGCGCGAACGTTGTCCTGCAGATACGCCGGGATTATCTCTTTAACCAGCAGCTTTCGCAACTGAGGCGATTCAATCGGGAACATCACTTCGACTCGACGGTAAAAATTCCGCGGCATCCAGTCGGCGGAGGAGAGGAAGACTTGCGCGGTATCGTCGGGGCCGAACGAAAACACGCGGCTATGTTCCAGATACCGATCGACGATACTCCGCACGCGTATGTTTTCGGAGATTCCGGGGATCCCCGGTCGGAGGCAGCAGATGCCTCGTACGACCAGGTCGATCGGCACGCCGGCACAACTGGCACGGAACAATGCCTGGATCACGCGTGGATCGACCAACGAGTTGAGTTTGGCAAAAATGCGCGACGGGTTGCCTTTCTTTGCCAGCTGTGCCTGCCCGTCGATCAATTCGATTGTGCGGTTCTGCAGATCCTGCGGTGCGACTACAAATTTTCGCCATTGGTGTCCTTGGGAGTATCCGGTGAGCAAGTTGAACAAGGCGGAGGCGTCGAGCCCGTATTGTTCGTCCGCGGTGAACAGTGCCAGGTCGGTATAGAGCAGTGCGGTCGTGGGATTGTAATTGCCCGTCGACAGATGGCAGTAGCGTCGAACTTGATCACCTTCGCGGCGGACGACGAGCGAGATTTTGCAGTGCGTTTTGAGATCCATGAAGCCATAGACGACGTGGACGCCCGACCGCTCCAGTTGCCGGGCCCAGCTGACATTGGCTGCCTCGTCGAAGCGGGCCTGCAATTCCACCAGTGCCGTTACATGCTTACCATTCTCAGCGGCAATCATCAGTGCGCGGACGATCGGCGAATCACCGCTTGTCCGGTAAAGCGTTTGCTTGATGGCCAGGACATTCGGGTCCTCGGCCGCTCGGCGCACGAAATCGACGACCGGCGTGAATGAATCGAATGGATGGTGCAAAAGGACGTCGCGCCGGGCGATGGACGAGAAGAGATCCTCCTCTTGCCTACGCATGCCGCGTGGAATTTGCGGAACGATCGGGATGTCGCGCAATCGTTCACAACCCTTTAGATTGTAAAGCGACATTAGTCCCGTCAAATCCAGCGGTCCCGGTATTCGGTAGACCTCGCTGTAGCCGCTGCCATCACCCGCGCGACTGGCTCGCATTTCCTCTTGTGCCACTATTCTGTCGATAAGCGCGTCGTCCGCATCGGCGGATACTTCGAGTCTTACAGCATCGGCACGCTGTCG
>JAGQPD010000171.1 GCA_020426865.1 Planctomycetales bacterium | reverse complement strand
TGTTCCCACGATCACGGTGGGAAGCTCTGTGACTTGGCTCTATCGTGTCACCAACACGGGACAGGCCGACTTGTCGAATGTTACCGTTACGGACAATATTCAAGGCGCTGTCACGACGATCATCAACCGGCTAAATGGGGACACAGACAACATCCTCGAACCTGGCGAGATTTGGGAATACCAATTGGTTGGTACCGCCGTCGCCGGCAGCTATGCCAACACTGGCACCGTTACCGGGCTTTCCGCCGCTGGCCAACAAGTGACCGACTCGGACCCCAGCCATTACGTCGGTGTCACTCCGTCAATTGACATCGAGAAATTCACCAATGGCAATCAGGCCGACCTGATTACCGATGCCGATGTACCTACCATCCCCGTCGGGAGCAGCGTCACCTGGCTCTATCGAGTGACCAATACCGGACAGGCCGACCTGAACAATGTCGTGGTAACCGACAATCAGATCGGTACCGTATCCACCATCATCAATCGACTCAACGGTGACTCCGACAGCGTGCTGGAACCCGGCGAAATCTGGGAGTACCAGGCAATCGGCACGGCCCAAGCCGGCCAATACGAAAATTCCGGAACCGTCGTTGCGACGGCCGCTGGTGGACAACAAGTGACCGACGTCGATCTCAGTCATTACATCGGCGCGTCACCGGCAATCAACTTGATCAAGTACGTCGAGGGGCTGGACGCAGACACAACCGGGTCGGGCCCGCAAATCTTCGTTGGCAGCTCGGTCACGTTTACGTATGTCGTGGAGAATACCGGTTCGCTGGAATTGACCAATGTCGTCGTTTCCGATGACAATGGCACATCCGGGAACACCACGGACGATTTCTTTGCCACCTACAGTAGCGGTGACACGGACGTCGATGGCGTACTCGATGTCGATGAAACCTGGACGTTCACCGCCACTCGGACCGCTGTCTCGGGTACCTACACCAACATCGGCCGGGTGACCGCCAATAGCTCCGGTGGACAGGTGCTCTCCGACACCAACCCCGCCAACTACCAAGGAATCCCCTTGCCGGCGCTGACGACCAAACGCCGCTTCCTGGCGTCGTCCTAATAGGATTCGGTTTGCGCTCCGCTTCCCGTGCCTCTGTGTCGAAAAAATCGCCCCATCACCCCATCGCCCCCGGCGGCGCCAACTCGCATTGCCCCGCGCCCTGAATTTTGCTAGTACACTGTCGCGCGGTCGCTAACGTAACGATCCCGCGCCAATGCCAACGCTAGCAACATCAGTGGTTGCGGCAGTTGTATTCACGGAGCTTGGGATCCTGTGCCCCGGACGTCGTATCCAAGTCGGTTCGCCCGTTTGCTAGTGTCCGGCGGACTACTGCTTTGCCTGGCCGGATGCCAGACGATCGGCACCTTCAACTCGAGCCCGTTTTCGGGCCCGTCCAATCAGCGCGATTGGGCCCCGCCGCACAGCGTCGTACCGACGGCGAAAATGCGAGGTGACCAGGTAGTAAAGGTCTATCACGTCCGAAATTTTCGCTACGCCTCCCCCGAAGTCTACGTGCCCGCCTTCGAAGATCGCGTCTACGATCTGAACGAACTACAAACCGTCGACTTCATCGTCTCGCCATTCAACGGACATCCTGACCTGGCCCACACCATGCTCAGCTTTGGCTTTCGCGGCGGCGATCAGCTGGCCGTGTCGGTCGAAGCACGGTTGGAAAATGGTGAGTCGTACTCGCCCCTTCGCGGGGCGCTCAACCAATACGAACTGATCTACGTGCTAGCAGATGAACGCGATGTGATTCCGCTCCGGACCGAAGCACGGCAGTCCGACGTGTACGTTTATCGCACGAACGCGACGCCCGAGGAAGTCCGGAGTCTTTTCCAAGATATTGTTCAGCGCGTTAACCATTTGGCGAATCAACCCGAGTACTATCATTCGCTGACGAACAACTGCACGACCAACATTCGCGACCACGTCAATCGATTGCGTCCAGGTAAGATTCCGTGGGATTTGCGTGTTGTCTTGCCGGGGCGATCGGATCAGCTGGCCTATGACTTGGGCTTGATCGATCGATCGTTGCCCTTTGATCAAGTTCGTCGCCTGGCCAAAGTGAATGATCGAGTCGCACCGGCACTGAAATTGGCCGATTTCTCGCAACAGATTCGACGTTGATGTCGCGACCCAAGAATCAGCACGTTGTTCTGCTCAGGTCCGACGAGCGGATACGTGACGTGCGGGTCAAGGTCGATTGATCCAATCCGTGGCCGGCGCCCCAGCGCACCGGCCACGGTGTATCCAGCCCCGGCCCGAAAGTTCCTCCGCGGATCGTTGTCGGCGGCGATCCGAATGGCGCGCTCATTCGGAATCAACATCCACGGGGCGGCCGGGGCATGTAACGGACATACGTCGGCTCACTCGGTCGGGGCGACATCCGGTCGTCGAGCCAATTCCGTACGCCGCTCAGTAAGCGATCGAGCGACTTCGCGTAACTGCTGGGCATCCAGTCTCCGCAAGTTCGCCAGCTCACTTAGAGGTTGCAATGTTCGCTGAGCCTGCTCCATCAGCGATTCCATCGCGACGATCTCCACCATCCAGTGGCGGATCCGTTGGAATGATACGGCTGCGTCGTGAAATTGCGAGGACATCTCTCGCGTCATTTCCAACGTCTCAATCGCGTCAGCCAGATCATTCGTCTGAGTAACGACCTCGTCTTTCAGGCTGATCAAGTCATCGACGCGATCATGGGCTTCCGCAATGCCGGCACTTCGCTCGTCAATCTGATCCCGAAGTGCCAGCAGTCCTGCTAGCGTCTGCCGCGATTGCTCGACGCCGCCTGACTGCAGCAACTTCTCTTCGATCAGCAACAACTCATCGGTCGCCTTGCGAGCAGCTAGCACGGTTGCCGATGAGTCCGCCAAACGCTTGTTGATCGACTCGGTGACCGCCAGGACCTCGGTGGCGTGCCGCGCATCCTGAGCCCCATCAATCACCGCCTGCTGAACCGATGACAACTCCGATACGGCCACCATCGCGTCCCCTGCCCGTGACGCATCGGCAATCAACTGCTCGTGCACCTGCCGTAACTCGACCAGACTTCGCCGAGCCTGCTCGGCCTGCTGACGCTGCTTCGCCAATTCCGTCAACAGCTTGTTCGTCTCCTGCACGTCCTTCTTTTGACCAGCTACCTCCCAGACGCTCTGCTCCATCGTGCTGATCTGACGTCGCATCGCCGACAGCTCCCGAGCCGCCGGCCGCGCGACACCAATGTATACGAACAAGAAGGTAACCAATCCTCCCATCGCAAACGAAAACCAAACTGGCATCTGCCCGTCGTTCGAGCCGGCGTCACCCCCCGCACGAATTTCATCCATGTACGTCTCCACGATTCGATCCTCCAGGTTATTGAAAACGAAGGACCGCTCCTCACGCCGACCGCTCCTTCGCTATCGATAATGTTCTCCTGCACTACGTTATCGGAATAGCCTTGCTATCTTTCCAGGGTTTCCTAGTCTGTTGCGAGGATACCGAGTGCATCAAATATTTGGCCGCGCACAACACTCAATCTTCCTAAATTGCCGCAACTCCTCCGGTCATCCCGTTGGTTTTTTCTCAAGTTTTTCAAATCTTGCTCTTGACCGGTCGTCGGTTCGTCCGGTACAAGCCTGCGACGGATCGAAAAAATCTTTTTCTACTAATTCAGATTTGACACCCAAGCGAGAGTTTGTCGTGCAAAGACGCAATCAGCCGAGAGTGCCACGTGCTGGCATGTTGCTATGTGGATTGTTTTTGGGGATGGCCGTTCTGCCGACTGGACTTTGGGCCCAGTCACCGGTGCGAACGCGGGCGACCGACATGTCGGTTGGCGACGTGAGCGGCGATCAGGAGTTCGTGGCGATTGGCCGTGTGAAGATTGTTGAGCGGAATGCCCAAGGGGCGGTCCGTTACGGCCTGGTCGACGACTTTGGCACGGTGGTAGCGCAACTGGGATCGACGCGGACAACGAACCTACGCGACTACGTGGATCGTCGCGTGGGGGTGCAGGCCCAAGCGGTGACGGATCGCAAGGGGCGATTGCCGAACATTTTGGTCGACCGAGTCACGCTTCTGGAAGATGACGGGGGAGCGATCCGGCAAACGACTTACGTGGGGGACGAATTGTCGGACGAGACCTTGCAGCCGATCCCGGCTCGTCGCGAGGTTGCGGCGGCGGAGTTCGTAACCGATGGCGGGCCGGTTGAGGAAGTTTGGGAGGGGCCGATCGTCGACGAGGGTTATGCCGGGGCGGTGCTCGGCGACCACGTCGGCAGTGTCTGTGGAGACCCGTCGTGTGGTATTGGATCGTGTACCGGGCATGCCTGCCGCACTTGTGGCACAACGTGTGGGCCGTCCGGATGGTTTTGGGTGCGCCCGGAATACTTGTTGTGGTGGACGTCGGGTATGTCGGTACCCCCATTGGTTACCACGAGCCAGGCCGGCACGTCGCGCGAGGACGCAGGTGTTTTGGGACTTGACTCCACGAGTATTCTTTACGGAGGTGACGAGATCCTGACGATGGCGCAGGATGGATTTCGGATCCGCTTTGGTGGCTGGCTGGCACCCAATCAAACGTGGGGCTGGGAAGGCGACTATCTGTTCCTGGGAACAACCACCGAGAATTTTACGGCCAGCTCCGATTTTTCCGGCAGTCCGATTTTGGCTCGACCGTTTTTCAACATCAACCCGCGAGTTGGCGGCGACGGGGCGCTCGATCCACCGGCGCGGGAGGACTCGGAGCTGGTAGCCTTCCCGGGTGTCATCGCGGGAACGGTAACGGTTGACGCTACAACCGAACTTCAATCAGCAGGGGCACGACTGATTTGGAACGCGTGCTGCAAATCGTACGGCTGCAATCGTTGCCGTAATCGTTGCAACCTGGGAACCTATTCGCGGGTCGATTTTCTGATGGGCTACCGCTATATGCAGTTGGATGATTCCCTCGTGATCCGTGAGGAGTTGACGTCACTTGCGTCGACCACAGCAGACCGAGCCGTGTTCGACATCTTCGACCGTTTTGAAACGAAGAATGAATTTCATGGTGTCGAGCTGGGCACTCAGTGGCAAACCGGTTGGCGGCGGTGGTCGTTGGAATTGCTGACGCGTTTGGCATTGGGCAATGTCCGCCAAACGGTCGATATCAACGGCGGAACGACGATCACACCACTGGCGGGCACGCCAGAATCGTTCACGGGCGGGCTATTGGCGTTGGACTCCAATATCGGCAGCTACACCCAGGACCGGTTTGGGATGATTCCACAACTAGGTGCGACGCTCGGATTCCAGCTCACACCACGGATGCGAACGACGTTCGGGTACACGTTGCTTTATTGGAGCAACGTGGCGCGGGCAGGTGAACAGATTGATACAGACATCAATCCCGATCAATTGCCCGACCCATTGTCACCGATCGTTGGCCCATTGCGCCCAGAATTCGTGTTCCGCGAAACCAGCTTCTGGGCTCAAGGGATGAACTTCGGTGTCGATTATCGTTGGTAGTTATCAACCTGTTAATCAGAACAGCCAGATCAGCAGGTTGTTGCACATCAGTCCAAGGATCACATACCCTACCCACCGGGGCATTCGGACTGGCCCACCGGCGCCACAATTGGGACAGACGTCATAAAACGGATTCACTTCATGGTCGCATGCGCGACATTGGCAGGGGCGAACCCGGAGCGTTTTCTTCAATCGTTTCCAACGCTCGTCAAAAGTCCTCTGACGCGTAGACATGGTAGCCGGCTCCTGTTGCGATGAGATAAGAAGAGATGCCCCTAGAAAAAGGGGAAACCGACCGCTCGCGACCTGAACGAACCGCTGACCACGCCAGCCGCGTTGGTTTTATCCAGGCGCATCTAAAGCATACGTCAAAAAAGTGGCCTGGGCCAGATAATTCTCTCCGCCGCTTGGGCTTCGACTAACAAGCACGCCTCACGGCACGCCACCAACGGGAGCAGTGAACCAATACTAGATGGTTCTAGGTATTGCCGTCATACAATCGAGCCAAATACTATGTGGTTCGAGGTATTCCGGTTGCCGGTGGGGCTGGCGGGCATTACGCAGTCAATAGCTGCGGGGCAGGGGAGCGGATGGGGTGGGATTCGAACCCACGGTACGGTCACCCGTACAGCA
>JAGQPD010000170.1 GCA_020426865.1 Planctomycetales bacterium | reverse complement strand
GCAGAATCTTCAGGCCCAGCTGGAGGCTTCCGCGGACACCCTGCAGGCAGACCAACGGGCCGCGTATGAACGGTTCCAGGTTGCCTTACAGCAGATCGAGCAGTCGTCTCTCGAGCAATCCAACCAGGACTCCAACATCTCGGAGGCGACGGAGGAAAAGCAGCAATTCATCGGTGTCCTTCAGCAAGTATGGCGCACCTACTGGGACTCCATAGCATTGAATTGGCAGCAGTATCTTGACATCGTTCGACCCGCAGGCGAAGTGCGACATGCCCAACTGGTTCGTCTGGGCGAAACCGAATTCAACGCCAAGCACACGGCGAATAACCGCTGTTACGACGACTTTGGAGACTACAATGCTCAGCAAAGCTGCATCGCTCGCTCAACGTACGACATTGACCAGGAATATGCGCCGTATTATGAACGGGTCTTGAACGAGTATGCACAACTTCGCGAACCTGCTCGTCGTGCACTTGACGAAAGCAACGCGGACGCACTGCAGACGGCGCTGCATGCGACCTATGCGATTGAGCAATCGATCGCACTTGTCGATCGGCAATCCCAACATGACACTATTGTGCACATGCTCGATAACAGCCGCGATCGGCAAGAGGCCATTGCCGATGTTCGCCAGCAATTGGAGCAAGACCTGGCAACCGCCCAGCAGTTGCGCGACGTCCGAGACGCCGAAACCCGGTATGCGTTCCAGGTTGCGTCGATCCAGGCCGCCGAACAGCGAGACGTGGAATCCGCCCGAGGCATACTACGGGCCACGGCGCATTGGAACAGCATCTCGCAGACAGATTGGTCCGCGTATCAATATGCGTTGGCGCTGCACGCGTTCGATCGGCAATCGGCAACGATCGATGCCAGCGTCGCGCGCGATATTACGATCGCTCGTGCCACGCGCGACCACGCAATTCACTTGGCCGACAACCAACTGACTCACGGCATTGCAATGGCCACGGCAGACGCCACCCAGTCGACTGCGATGGCGACCGCGTTTCATGCCACACAGATGGCCTTACAGGTACAGGACCAGCAGGCCGATGAGGCAGCCGCGGGTTTGTGGAAAGACCTTCAGGATACGCTGGCCGATGCCCAATACGAATATGCACTAGCGGCAGCGAGCATTCGGCACGAGTATGCGATCCCGCGTGCAGAAGCCGACCATGCCTACTCGACAGCAACACCATCCGGATACGATCCTGGTTACTACTATTCCTCCTGGTGGTATCCGTACGTCTGTGAGGGATGCACGACCCCCACTTGGTTTTCCTACTCGATTCCCTACGCAGGCTGGGCCTACGACGTCGGATACTTCCATGAATATCCCGATGGTACTCGTTACCGAGTGGTCATCGACAATGCCGATACCCGCCGCGCATTGTACGTTCGCCACTTGCACGACACATCAGAATTGATGCGAACTCGTGATCTGAAATTCATCGCGGCCGACGAGGCGTTGCAAAGCGCGCGTATCGACGCACTCGCACAATTCCGCCGTGATTCGCACGAACTCGACTATGACCTTGCCATCCAGATCGCGGCAACCGAATTGGACTATGATCAACAGGTTGCGTCGGCTGCCCATCAGTTTACGCTCGACCGGGTGACCGCCAACGCCGAGCTCGACCGGGCCAACGGTCTGGTCGACGCCAGACTACTCTCGCAATCAGGACGGGCCGACTATCACTACGCTATCGCGTCCAACTCTGTCGATGCCGCGCAGCAACTCGCCGACGATCAGGCACTGGGCGAATTCGAGATAGCGGCGATTGCCCGCTACGCTCTCGACGCGCAACAACTGCAGACCGCCGACGCTACCCTCGCGACAGCCTATTGGACAGCGCTCGCTGAGGTCGAGCAGCAACGGATCGTGACTTCCGCTCACGTGCGTGCCGCATTCACGGCAACGAACATTGCGATCGAACAACGAGACTTGGCTACGTCAGCAGCTGCGCAGTGGACGACGGTTGTCGCAACGTACGGGAACGGCAGCAGTGTTGCCTGGCACGATTCGGTCTACTACACATACATTGACGACATCGCCCAAGCACATGTCGACGCTGTCAGCCAGGCGACCGCGAAGCGATTCTTGGAAGCCAAGGCACGATCGCAACACGACTATGCCACATCCGTTGCAATCGCCAATCGCGACTACTACTGGTCACTCGTCGACGGCACCGCCGAAAGAGACAACCGGGCGTTGTCCGCCAACATCATGTTCCGCCGTACCATTGCCGAAGCTGCCCATGACAGTCGCGTTTCTGAACGAACGCCTGTCACCTGGAATTACTCGTCACTCTTCGATAGCACGTACTACTTCTGGAATTACAACTTCGCGGACGACCCCGTATTCATGTCGGTCTTCACCGAAGCGGATGGGCAACGTCGGCAGTCGATCGACGCTGCTGAGGTAGAGCGAGCCGTGACGATGGCCGCGTCGCGAACGACTCACATCACGTCCGAAGCGGAGGCATCCCGTGCCTATCTCACCGACATCGCTGATGCCGAAGAGCAACACGCCGCGAACCTGTACGTGGAACGCGTGGCAAAAGGGCGTGCCATATCCGACGCCATCGCCACCTACCAGACCTCGCTCGCACAACTCGAATTCACGCAGTTCCAAACCACCGAACAGGCCGACGCCGGCCGCGTCCTGGCGACTCGACTATCGCAATTCGATTTCGACACGGCACTGGTATCGGGCCAACTCGGCACCGATCACGCTG
>JAGQPD010000169.1 GCA_020426865.1 Planctomycetales bacterium | reverse complement strand
GGAAAACATGACGCAACAAGATTGGCTTGAACGTCTACAGGAGGCCACGGAGTATCGCGAGCTGCAAGCGATCTTTTCGGAAATCGCGGCCGTCGCCCGGCGGGCAGGACGTGATCCTCAATTGGCGGCTTCCATCGACGAAGCAATTCGGCGTATCGAGCAGGAGCGATTGCGAGACGAAACAAGCTTGCAGGATGCACAGCAGCAACACAACGAGTTCAAACAACAGCAAAGTGGCGTCGTCGGCTGGTTCAAACGGCACCTACCTTTCACCGAAGCGCGCAAGCAAGACAAGGCACATCAGCAAGAAATCAATGAGCAGCGTGCCGAGGTTCTTGCGGACAATCTGATCATAGCCCGAGCCCAAATGCTGAAAGAACAGTTACTTGAACCGGACCAACGCCGATGCGGACACGATGCTGGCAGTTGGCAACAGCAGCTAGGTTCGCACGACTCCCCCCGCCTGATCGCCGAATACGCCACACAGGCACGTCGCTTGGAACAGGAGAACATTGTCCACAAGGCGTTTGTCGACGCCCTTCGACACGACATCGAGGCATTTGCCGGAGCGGCTTTTTCGCGGCCCGAAGATCAACACCGCAAGAATTCCGATTTGTCGGCTGCCCGGGGAGAACTGGAATCTGTCGCACGGGATTTGACGAGTAAGCAGACGCTCTTCGAAGGCTCGCTGAAGAGGATGGGCGATCTTGTTCGTGACGAGCTGCTGCAATCGCACCAAGACTACCGCGACCTGTCGCAGAGAATTGGTCGCACGAAGGGACTCGATCATTGCGTAGAGACAATTCAATCGATCGGCCGGGACTTGACGGAATCAGCGACGGCCGCCGGCGAGAAAGCCACCCAATTGGCGGCGATTCCAGATCGTCGACATCAATTGCAGCGAGACCTCGAGCAATCTCAATGGCAGGCGCGAGAACGGGCCGAGCAGCATGAGGCAATGCTGGCCCGACACCGCGACCAGGCAACACGCTACGCCGAACTCCAGTCGCAGCTGAACAAAGTGCAGGCTGCCGCACAGGCAGCCCACCGCTTGTACCAAGCCTACCTTGCCGAAACCGGGCAAAGCGAAACAGATACCACGACAATGTCACCGGAGGCTTCTCCGGTTGCCAGCGAACATTTGCGATGCCAACAAGAGCTACAAATGGCTCAGCGAAACATCGAAAGTTTCTTGCCGGACTATGAAGCGGCTCGCCGCGAGCTGCAGTCCGCTGAATCCGCTGCAACCCAAGAAAAGGAACGCGAATTTCATCTCGCGCAGCAACTCAGTGACCTGCAAAAGAATCAGTCGGCCGTAGCTCACCAGATGGAAGATCACCACCAGCAAATGCACGAGCTCTCGCAACGGTTGCGTCCGTTGTTGGAGGATTTTGATCGTTTTTCCCAGGAATGGGGCTTCTCGGGGAAACTCCAACAGATGATCCGTCGATCGTCCTCCCACCGTGGCACTCACGACCTTTTGCCGTCGCCGTCGGGAAACGACAGCGTCGAGTGGAATGCGGCTCGGGAACGGTATGAAGAATTGTCCCGCGCTATCGCGGCTGATGCCGATAAACTTGAACGACAGTTCAAGGCGGATCGGGAACAAGCCCGGCAGATTTGGCACGAGCGCTGCCAGCAACTCCTCGGGGATGACTTGGCAAAACGAATCGCAACCGCCGGCTGATCCGATCCCAGGGGAAATCCCCATCGAATGGCCTTGGGTCGCCCGCGAGATGATCAACGAGGCCGCGGTCGATTCTGGCTTGAAAGCAACTGTCTACTTCGCATTTTGGCCCGCTCCCACTCTCCCTTCCGGGCGACTTCAATAATCTCGTCGAGCAAGTGGTGTTCGGTTTGCGAGATGTCGCCCTTTGCCTTACTAGTTGAGATCAGTTCAGCCGCCTGTTCCAATTGATCGTCAGCCTGACGATCGCAGACGTTGTATAGCATCACGGAGTACTCGTAGGCATGTTGACCAATCGGTGGCTGCGAACATCCAACGCAGCAAATGACAACGGCAATGAATGCGCCGCAAGGGGCCGCAAGAGGTATTCTAATGGCAGCAGTATCTGACACGTGTGAATTGATCATCACGGCAATAACTCCTTCTCGGCGATACTCATCATGGCGGCAAACGATGCCAATTGAATGTCTTCAGCAATCCAACGAACGGAGCCGTCTCCCATGGCAACGTTGGCACCTCCGTAGTGATCGCTTTGCATTTGCCCCACATGCAATGTCGGAAAATTCGGCGGATGAATGATGGGGTTTCCTAGAGGATCGCGCTCCCCGGCAGCCGGCCCGCTGTGGACGAGTACTAAGGTCGCGGCAGTTTCGGCGGAATTCTGCGGCGATTCGATGCGCGGATGAACGAAGGCACCAGGGACGACTCCCACCCACGTCTTGTCACTTAAACGGGCGGTGTGTTCGCCGAGAAAAATGGTTTGAGAAAGACCATCCCGCACGTCTTTTGTTGCCGTGTGCGAGTTACGGTAGAACGGTCCGTCGGCAATCCGGGAAACGTCCCCGTCAAACCCGCCGTTCGGACCAGAACAGTCTGCCCAGCATTCTTCCTGCCCATGACTGGCAACATAATGGGATCGACCAAGTTCAATCGTCCGGCCATCCGATCGTAATGGAACCTCCGATTTGTCGACGACCTCAAATGGCCCGCGCTGGCCAGCCACTGTTGGGCAGAGGAACACCGGGAGGCTTCGCCCCACGTATGCCCGATGGGTCGCTGACCAAAACGGCTCGTCCCATTTGGCTTCTCCATCCGGAAGCGACTCTTCGAGAAATGGCGCCAACAGGGCTCCCCATGCCCATCCGGGCGGCGCATCCCAGGTGAGGCTATCGCGATGCGAGATCCAGTACGGTTGGCGGTGACCGGAAACGTATGCCGGTGGAAACGTTTGCTGGGCGGATTCAAAGTTGTGCAGGGCCACACCAAGCTGTCGCAAATTGTTGACACATTGTGCACGACGCCCCGATTCCCTGGCCGCGGTTATGGCGGGCAACGACAAGGCCATTAGCAAGCCGACAATCGCCACAACGACCAGCAATTCAACCAACGTAAATGCGGACGCTCGATAGGCCCTGGCCATCTCCTCCCTCCATTAACTTAGCCTCGGTTAAATTTGTACTGCCTAGAATTTAGCCATTGCTAAATCACCTGTCAAGAGGAGCCTGAGTTTCGATTTTGCCAGGATTTGTCTATACTTGGCGTACGCTTTTGGTGGAGAGGATTCGTAAATCGAGTTGTCGGCGAAGATTATGGCAAAAGACACAGCCCAAGGAGCGCATCGATTCCGGCGGACGCGACGGGATCATGCAACGGAAATCACTCACGACTATGTGGAAATGATCGCCAAGATCGAAGCAATGCACGGCGAGTGCCGGGGCTCGGATCTGGCTCGTCAGTTCGCTGTCAGTCACGTGACGGTGACCAAAACTGTCGCTCGGCTCAAGAAAGATGGCTGGGTGCAAACCGTTCCTTACGGCCCATTGACGTTGACGGCCAAGGGCAAGCGTCTGGCCAAGACCGTTCGCGCTCGACACGAAACCGTACTGGCGTTCTTGAAAGCCATCGGGGTGAGCGAGGAAACGGCGGAAGCAGATACCGAGGGTATTGAGCACCATGTCAGCCCGGAAACACTCCGCTGCTTTCGCAGGTTCCTGAAACAAAATAAGCTATCCAATTGAGACAAATCTGCTAATCTAAACGGGCGTACTTCTCGATGGACTTGCCACGGCCGGGCATAGGTTGGCCGAGTGCGGTATTCCAAAAGAAACAACGGTTGCAAGAGGAGCGATAAGGTGGGGTATTTCGTCGGAGTGGACGTTGGTGGCACGACCAGTACGGTAACCATTGGCAACGACGCCCGGGATGTGGTGCATGTTACGGAACAGTTCGAAACAAACGCAGCGAAAGGTCCACAGGCGTCGATTGCAGCCATTGTCGAGCACGTTCTGGCTGGCGTCCAAACCATTGGCGGGGAACCTCACGAAATCGTATCCGTGGGATTGTCGACGCCTGGACCAGCCACGTTCGACGGCATCCTGCTGAAGACCCCGAACCTCAACCCTGAATTCTGGGACCGGTATCCTATTCGCCAAGAGCTTGAGAAGGCATTTCGGGCCCAGTCGTTGGGGCTGTCGGTACATTACATCGGCGACGGGCAAGCTGCGGCATTGGGCGAGTTTGCTGTTCGCAAAGGGGTCGTCCAGTGGTCCCGCCGTGCCGAAGTACGATCGCAAGCCAACCTGTCATCCTTGTTTATGGTGATCGTCGGAACGGGACTTGGGGGAGGCGAAGTTCGCGACGGCCGAGTCGTGCGGGGACTCGAGGGCCGAGCGGGTCACGCTGGGCATATCCTCTTGCCAGAATACGCATTTCGCTACGAACACGACCGTCAGCTTCAAGTTGGCAATGCTTATTGTACCGTCGAATCGGCGGTCTCGCTGACAGGCCTGGCCCATCAGCTAGGCTATCGGTTGACTCTCGACACCTGGAAGAACCATCCGCTAAATCAACAAGATGGCACGAATAAGGACAAGGCCAAACAGCTACGCAAGTTAGCAGATGGAGGCGACGCGTTGGCGCTGGAGCTGTTCGATGACCAGGCCCGCGCTTTAGGAATTGCTCTATTGAGCATCAACTATCTGGGGGACTATGACCTTCTGGTAATCGGGGGCGGGGTGTGCGATCTTTCGACAAACGTACGCGATCGGTATCGCAAGATCGCTGAAGATACCTATCGGCAATACGCGCTGGACGGCTTCCGCAACCTAGCGGGCTTTGAGTTTTCCGCCTGTGGCGACGAAGCACCCGTCATTGGAGCGTTAGTCCACGCCTACGAAGCGGTCACTTCATAGCCGAAAGCAATTGCCGCAAATGGAAGTGGTATTTTCCTAGTTGACCACCGTAGTTGCCGGCAGTAATGGCCACGATATTGTCACCTGTCGCCGCTTGCATCGCGGCCGTCATCGCCGTCGCGACGGCGGCTTCACTAATACCGTCCACCACGATCTCCAGCGCGCAATTCGCTGCTTCGTGCAACTTCGAATCGACCCGACCACGTAACGTAGGGCAATACGAGTCGGAGGTGGAGGCCTTGAGTCCTTTGTAGCGCGAGCCGACTTTACTTCCGCTCCGAGCCACCCCGCCGGGGAACGGAGTTATTGAACCTTCCAACGGAGCAATGGCTTCCACACCTCGCCTGGCCGCATCAAGCGTAGCGCGCAGCGTTCTCCCTTGAATGATAATATTGCCGCCGGCAACCCCCTTGGCGACATGCCCGATATCACAAATGGTGAATTCGCCGTCCATCACCGGTATCCGCCAAAACCGGTCTCCCCCAATCACCTTACTCTTCTGAAATCCATCGCCGAAAAAGCGAATCTGTTTGCCAAGAGGAAAATGCTCCAGCTCCGGATCATCGAGACCATCGAAGATGGCAGTTGATGGACATGTCATGATGCACTGACCAACGCGATTGGCCATTGCCTTGCCGATTGCATCGACATGGAAACCGAATGCCAGGACCGACGCACCGGGTCGCCCATCCGGGCTTTCGGTCGGGCCTACGAGCCGCTCGACGCCAATTTCCAGGTCGCACGAGATGACCGACGACCCATATCCGGTGAATTCTCGCAAGGCTGCATCCAGCCAGAATTCATCTTCCGCAGTGACAAGTAAACGCGTGTAGCGCATCCCGAAAGCTTCTGCGAAGCTATCGACTACTTCGGTGTTCCCAATCAGCAATCGCGACTCCTTGCACGAATGTAACGGCAACGCGGATACAAATGGCAACACAGCGACCAGGCAGATGCCTGGCCGCTGCGCGCCAAACGGTAATGGCTTGTTGACGCTCGCCAAACGCCTAGCGTCCGGCGACCCTTACCAACGGCTGACCCATTCGGCTGGCCAGATCCTGCACGTAATGCAAATCCGAATCGCTCAACCGATCAAAGGAAACCTTGGCATAACGGCCGTTTTCCTTCAACAGCTGAACGAAGTTATCGCCAATCTTGACAAGCCGCCCGTGGGTTTCGAAATTGCCCGTATTGTCCACCCACTTGCGCACCGGCATTTGGCCTTGGGCGAGCGTTTGGGCGGTAGGTTTTTGATTCTTGGTTGTCGCTGTAAAACGGACGCGATCTCCCTGCGTGGTGATCCCAAAGAGATCATCGATGTTTTCCGTCGCCTCATCTGCAGCGGGCACATCATCCTTAGCAGGGGATTCCAGACTTTCGAACAACTCATCCGTTGCCGCTGGTTGGGCATCAATTTCTGCTGGAGCGGCATCGAACATGTCGGCCGGTTCGGTCGCTGTCGCCGGTTCAACAGCATCATCACGGACGGCGTCGCTGCCACCAAAGATATCGTCAATCGAGCCAGCCGGGTCATCGGCCGGTGGGGCATCGAGACCTTCACCTGGCAGATCAGCTGGCGCGGGAGTATCGAACATGTCCCCGCCATCGTCCGGCAATCCGGGTTCGACCGCATCGTCGGGGGCAAAGAGACCGTCGTCGCCTGCCGGCTCCATTACCGGCTCGTCGAAGCCTCCCGCCGGTGCATCACCTGGCAAGTCATCGAGCGGATCGTCGGTGACGGGATCGGGAGTCGCTACCGCTGGATCGTCAACGGCGCCGCCGTCGGCTGGCTCGACCGGCTGTGTATCAAATATATTACCCAAATCGTCCAAGCCCCCTTCGTTGGCCGCAGGCGCCGGCGTGAGCTCGTCACGACCACCAACCAAATCGTCCAAATCAGTGCCACCATCGTCGGCCGCCGCCTCGCGGCCAGTGTCCACCGCCGGAGACTCGTCTGCCGGTGCCGCCAAATCGTCGGCGGCAGGCGCCACGCTGGGAACAGCATCCAGATTGTCAAGTGGCTGCGATGGTGCCGCGACGCCGTCATGAATCACTTCGCCACCGTCCGATACAACGCCCTCCACGACACTCCCTTCGTCACTCCCGTAGATCCCGTAGATCACGCCCGATTCTACCGGATACGACTCGCCTACAATCCCCTCGGTGACGATTTCACCACCGCAGGTCGCACAGCCACCCCCGCCGCACGACGGGCAAGAGGAGACTTCGTACCCGGCCACTTCCGATACAATCTCCAAGGTGCCGGAGCAGGCCGACGACACTGAACTGCCACTACAAATCGAACACCCTTGATCCAGGCATGCATGGTAACCCGGCACTTCGCTGACGATCGTCGCCTCGCACCCGCAACAATCCGACAAAACGGGAGTGCTACAGTCATTGCAGGCGTTTGCACAACTTTCAACAACCGGCGCGGAATAGGAACAACTCGCCACGCTGCGACACCCTCGCGTCACAATCCCCCAGCTTGGCATGGACCATGCCGACCGACATCGCACGACCGGCGCATAGGAGATGCTTGTCGCGCATGGCGACCAACCACAGCACCTGCCCAACCCGTGCAGCCATAAGCCAGCGGTTGCCTGCTGAACCGTCATTGTTACAACTATCATCCAAACCAACGTCACTCGTGCGAGTCGGTGAATGGTTTTCCAAGTCATCGTTGTGCTCCGTTCCAGGGAATTTCTCATGGGCCGTACCGTGCTTCGGTACCGTAATATCCAGTTCATGCTAACTGCGGAGGGCACCAATCGCAACGGTTGAAACACTGCCGAAAGCAGGAAAAATAGCGACGAGAATGCAGGAAATAACGGCAATGCCGCCTTCGCGTTTCAACCGGTCCCCCCTTTCTCGATCCGCCAACATCGATGAATTCGCCGATTGCGAAAATCCTCCGGCACCGTCTGCCGGCTGATCTCACGCACCTGGATTCCCTTCAAACCGTCTATTTCCAGCTGAAATTTCCGGAAATTACTAGAGAAAAGGATGATGCCGCCCGGGCTCAAATGCCGCACGACTTTCGACAACAATGCACCATGATCTCGCTGCACCTGCCAATCCCCTTCCGTCCGCTTGCTGTTGGAGAACGTAGGCGGGTCAACCACCACCAGATCGTACTGACTTCGATCGTCCAGCGAATTCACAAATCGCATTGCGTCCTCTTGCACCCACCGATGAGTCGGGCCATGGAGATCGTTCAGTAGAAAGTTCTTTTTGCCCCATTGCACGTAGGTCTTCGACAGATCCACCGTCGTGGTCTCCACGGCACCCCCGGCTGCAGCATAGACCGAGAAGGAGCCGGTATAACCAAACAGGTTCAAGAACCTTGTTCCTGGGGCCAGCTTTCGCACCATGTTTCGCGTGCATCGATGATCGAGGAACAATCCAGTGTCGACGAAATCCGACAAATTGACCAAAAACTTCAGCCCTCCTTCGCTGACAACAAACTCGCGTCGGGCCAGGTCCAACCTACGGTACTGCGATGCGCCTCGTTGCCGATCACGAAGTTTGCAGAACACCAACGCCGGATCCGTATCGAGCGCCTCCGCTGCCGTGTCGCACATTACTTTCAGCCAACGCGCGTGCTCAAATTCGGTACGATTGTGGGGCCGTGCGAATTCGGCAATGTGCAGACATTTCTCGTAGCGATCGACGACCAAGGGTACTGCGGGAATGTCCCGCTCGTACAATCGATAACAGGTAATCCCGCGTGACGGCCAACGTCGCAGGTGGCGACCCATCTTTACCAATCGGTTCCGAAATTCCGTCACCGTCGCTTCCTGTGTCACGACATCACCCTAGCCGCTGTTGCTTGAACGAAGCACAAGCCGAGCCAATTCGGGACGGCAATTCCAACGCAGCGGCCGCACTCCGGAAATTCCTCGGCTAACGTGCAACAG
>JAGQPD010000168.1 GCA_020426865.1 Planctomycetales bacterium | reverse complement strand
TCTCATTCAGTGCATGATGATGCAGGGCTGTGTCTTGCAACCCGTGAAACATCAACACCGGCATCTTGGCTTTGACCACGGGTTCGTCATCGACGTAGGGCAACGGTGCCTTTTCCTTGAGTTCCGGGTTGTAGTTGCGGCGGTAATAATTGAGCATGCCATTGAAGTCCGAACGTTCAAACGCCTGACGATATGCCGCTTGCTTTTTTTCCGACCAGGGACGCTTGGCTAATCCGCGGAGGATCTGGACCAGTCCGTTGGCGGTGAGTAGCTTATGGGCTTCCGAGTTCTGGAAGTCACGGGCATACTGCGTGTTGGCACGATGCTGATCGTTGATCAGCAACTCACGCTTCAATCCCCGCGGATGCGGGAGATTGCAGACGATCAAGTGATCGACCTGATCTGGATGTGTGAGTGCCAGTGACCATGCGATGGCACCTCCCCAGTCATGGCCAACGATCGTGGCATGTTTGGCGCCACAGTCTTCAATGACCGCTGAGATATCGCCCATCAACAACGACATGTCGTAGCTGGCCACGTCCTGTGGCTTGTCACTTTGGTTGTAACCACGGCAATCGATGGCGACGCAACGAAATTGGCTGCTGAGAGTCTCCATTTGATCCGCCCAGCTGTACCAGAAGTCGGGAAACCCGTGAATCATGACCAGCAGGGGGCCTTCACCCAGGGAGACATAATGGATCTTTGTATCGTCAGTGGGATTCGTTGTGAAGTGCTCTTCGACCCGTTCGGCAAGCGGCCGTTCGCTGCGAGTATCTGGCGCGGCGAAAACACTCGCAGTGATTGCCAGAGGTAGCATCAGGGAAAGGAAACAACACCAGCGTCGACGGGCGGGGATTTTCATTGTCGTCCTCTTGGGGTCGGGGTGCGCCGAGTTGGTACGTCGTGTCGATGTTGGTTTGTGGGGGGCGAAGCGGCTGGGACAGCCGTGTAACATTAGGCGGCTGGGACATCCGTGTGACATTAGACTCGCCAGAATTGCGATTCTTCGGGTGCTTCATAGGCGACCCTCATTTCGGGTGTATCGATTTTGATTTGACCTTGGTGCAACGAATCGACACCACCAATCACCATTCCCGAGGTCAAAAGCGTTCGTTCAACCGGATAGGGTGACTGGCCCGTGATGATCATCGATTCGATGTGTCGGACCAAGGGCGTGAAAAAGTCGGCCGTGGTGGAACCGTGGCCGGGCATGGGTAGGTACATTTGACAGGAGACGATTTCGTTGGTATCGGAAAGATACCCGGCGTAGTTGAAATCCTGAATGGCTGTCAGGAAAATGGTCGTGCGAAAGCTGTCCAAGTGTTCGATGAAGTAGGCGATCGTGTCGGGGAGGGCATTGCGCGCCCATTCGTAGGTGACGGCGGCGGTGGGAAAGCCCCCCTCGACGGGAAGGTTATGGCTGCGAGTCAACGCTGCAACCATCAGCTGTTGCGTACGGGCGTGTTGCGGATCATCCAACAATTCCCAAAGCTTTGGTCCTCGCACCGCATGCACTGATCGAATGCCGACCTCCCCGCCCGCTCGCCGTTCCGACATGCACTGCGCGGTCTCCAAGGCATGGAAGTCATAACTGTCGACGCCGCCATAGGCGACGCAGACACTTTCTTTAAGCTGACAATGATAGGGCAAATCGAATTGCGGTAGTCGCCAGGTCACTGGCAGCGACGACCCAGCCTGGAAAGCGAACCCCAGCTGTTTCGATAGATCGACCATCTCCTGGCACTCGTCCCACGATGTGGAAAGATGCTTGTCATTGAATACTGGTACCGAGCGGCCGCTATCGACAAACACATCGGTCACTTCCTTGAACCAGCGATAGCGCGGGTAACGGGTTTGGCCCTTATCGTTGCGAGGGTAGTCGCCGTGTTCGGCGATGATGACGACGCCATCGACGGCCAGTTTGTCGCCCCCCAGAGTCAAGGCTTCCGTGATTGACGGGAATTGTTTGAGTTTGTGTTTTTCGATGCGATGCCGAGCCAGATCGCCATCGGGGAACTGATCAATATAGACCGACGCCACATCGACGCGCGGTGCGGTCCAGTTGCTTTGCCATGCGTAGCCCTGCGTCAGTCGATCGAGAAAATGTTGAGCGTGCGAGTGCTGGCGGACTTCCGTTCCCAAAAATGCAATCTTCTTTCGCGGCCCTTCTGCGGCAGCCCACAACAGGGAAGGTGCGGCGCAGGCAGACGCAGTGGTCGCCAAGAAATGACGGCGATGTATCGCAATAGACATAATGCTGGATTCCTAATCGAAGATAATCTACACGAAACGTAGGGTAAGATGTTCGGCAGCATGAGTCAAGTTGCCGAAGCAGGCAGGGATCTCCGACAACGGGACGCGACAGTTCCTAGCCCCAGAGGCATCGCCGATCGACGTAGTCGGCCGAACCGTCGTTGAGCCAGCCGTCCAGCTGTGCTTGTTCCTTCAGCTGCTGTCCGCGTGCACGTGGGACGACGAAGAAATTGCATGGCAGCTCCGGCAGACTGCTCATATCCCCCCATAGTTTCTCGAATTGCGAAACCGGGAAGATGTCCTCCTGCCCGTGGCCCCAGCGTCGTTTGACATCCTTGATCGTGATGTACGTCGGCAGCCGCATACTCATTCGACGCACGGCGCCAGCGACCAGGTTGGCGTCACCCAAGGAATCGCGATCCAGTCGCATGGCGGCGAGCAGGGCGTCAATGCTAATCCAGGTAGTCATGGAGTTGTAATACGTCAGTTTGCATTCGTCCTCCTCGCGCGGCATCGCAAGGCTTTCGAGCAGACGCACCTGTCCGTTGACGCGTGCCAAACCGCCACCGCGATCGTCGATGCGGCGGCTAATGACTTCGAATGACAGGCATGCGGCACTACGGATGTGCGTTCCCAGTGGCAAAGGATCGATGCCGGCTCCCAGCGTGTCGATGTTGTGTAGCATCAGGTACTTCAGCTGCGGTCGGTCCGCCAACAATTGCCGAAATGTTCCGTTACGCAGCATGTTGGGCATCTCAAACCAATGACCGACAGGATGAAGACACTGCAGTGGCACGTTGTCGGTGTAGTCGGAACCGCATCCCGTGTGCTCAGCCCACTGGATCAAGGCACCATGGAGGCTCTCTCGCACCTTTTGGGCCTGCTCGTCTAACAGCTGTTGCGTCGTTTCATTCCAGGCAAAACGCAGGTCACGCGACATGGGTATCATTCGCAGTCCAACGGATCGACCTCGCGACAGATAAATCGATTGGCGTGCGTCCTGGAGATGGGACCGTTCAAGCCAATCGGCGATCGGGTCGTGCGTGAGGTAGCTGGTCGTCACCACGTGCGGGGCCATGGTGCCGAATTGTTGTGCGATTCTTTGCCCCTTGGCCAGGTGAACCTCGATAAAGTTGCGGTACTTGCCACCAAATCGATGGAATGGATGAAGTGCCTTGACGACACCTGCGCCATGTGTCCAGCGGCTCCCGGCACCCGCGGCCAACGACACAATCGCCACCTCGCCGCTGGCGATTGCTTGCGACCCGATGTCGATGGCTTGCTGATCGGCGTGGCGGTCATCGAGCGTCAGGACGTCTTTTTCCAAGACGTCTTCGACAGTCGTACTGGCCGGCAGACGGTTCTGCGCCAAGCCGATTCGCCCGGTCCGCAGGTCGTGACGAATCCGCTCATGAAGCTCTTCGTCAAATCCGTTTTCGACAAGCAGTTTCTGTAAAGTCTGTCGCGTATCCTGCTCGACCGAATGTTGCGGCAAAAGGCTGGAAAGCAACTGATTGGCGGCCTTTTCTAGTCGGCCGTCAGTCGCCGTCTCGCTGGCGACGAGCGAAATCTCAGCACGACGTTGTGGACTCAACTCGTGCGGTTTCTGCCGTAGCCAATCAGGGGCCACCAATGGATAGTATCCGCTGGGCATCAGAGGCCGTTCAGTGGAGATCGTCGCTGACGTGCCGGAGTCATTTATCGCGAAATCGTAAACGACCGGCTCCATCGCAAAGGGTAGGGCGGATCCCAATTGCGATTTATTCGTGCGCATCAACTGCAGTAAGAAAGGTACCGCCAGCGCACGGACACGAGGGGCAAAGAAAAAGCCCATGCCGCCGCCGGACATCCCGCCCAGCATGAGAAAGCCCCAGAAATCGTCGCCAAAACGTTGGCGCGCGCCATCAATCAGCGTCTGCGTATAATGATTGCACGCCCACGGGATGATCGTCTGAATCGGTTGTTCAAAATTGGTCGTCGTCGCCGATGCCAAAGCGCGGACATCACCCCGGCGGAGCGAGTCGAGGATGTCATCGAGTAGTTCGGTCGCCCGTAGGCGGCCTTTCCACGGTCGATCGCTGCGGGTCAAATACTTCTCCGTAACCATTTGCAAGATCGGCCCGACGTCCTGCGCCATCCCACCATGCACGAGCACGAGGCTGTCGCACAGTGCTTGTCGCTGACGAAGAGCAATATCGTGCTCGTCACAGATCGTGTGATTGGGCAAGAGGCGTCCACGACTGATGCCGTGTTCGGGATCGTCTGGACCGGCCGCCTGGCCTTCGATCAACTTGATGCCCGGCCAAACACCGCCAGAATCCTGCCACCCGCCGCCCGATCCGCCGATCCATTCGCCCAAGATCGCTCGGGCCGCTACCAACCGTCGCTCGGCCTCCGAGAGCGGTCCGGTCAACGAGGCGACCTGTCGGGTCGCACGCATGCAGACGGCGATGATGCCCGCCAACAGGTTCGTCGATACGGCCAGACGCGATCCCTTGGGAATGTCGTTAACCGTGCTGACGACTTCCAGTCCCATACCAGGCCCGACAACTCGCGCCAAGACAGCGCCCAGCTCCTGTTGGGAGCCTTCCAAGCCCGGCGGGATGATTCCCGCCGCAATGATCGCGGCTTTGAGCAATCCCAAATAATCGCGGGCGAAATCGAAGACTTCTCGTAGGGTCGTCACCGTCGTGGCTGCTTTCAGATCGACACTGGCCAGTCGGAGCACCGGTTCGTCGATGACCCGCAAGTAGACCTCGATGGGAGGGGCGGGCTTAGTGTCACGGCCGTGTACACCCAAGTCGATTGAAATGTTCAGCACACGTGCCCCTTCCGGATAGTCCATCCCCAGAAAGAAAATATCGCTCCAACCGCTGTGCGATAAGTCCATCCGCACCGGCGTGCGTTCGCAAAGACATGGATACAGATTTGACGACGCATCACGCCTCAGAAGTGCGGGATGCAACCGCAACGGGTGATCCGCCGGATGACCCATGCGAAACATCCATTGATTGCCGCGGACCGATCGGACACTGCGCCGAACCTGGTTGGCCAACGTCTGGAATCCCAGGCTGTGATAGGCCGCTGCGAGCGAACTACAGACCGTGTCATTCGTGCCATACTGGGTGGCATGACGACGGAATTCGTCGATCGCTTCGTCGAAGCGGCGATTGAGCAAGTGCTGTAAGCCGTGCTGTGAAATCCGCCCGGGAGCTGTTCCTTCAAATAACGGCGGCAGGTAATATCGGTAGATGCCGTGAAGAAAAAACAACGCCCGGACCCGTTCATACAGATTCGCGCTATCGCGACGGAACCGGTCGAGCACGTCGCAGGCTGCCAACAGCTCTGAAGTGCCATGAGTGTGACACATGCTGCCAAGCGACCGGTTGCGGAAGTCGGGCTCCTGGCTGCGGATCGTCTTCAAGAGCTCATCGGCAAGGCTGCCGCGAAGCGGTGATGGAGCAACTGTGTGAGGGGCCATGGCTATGCGCCCCCCTGTCGCTGTGTCGCCAGCAGTTCAATGATCCTACCAAGCACTTCGTCGCGTTCGCGACCATTGAGCGCCAGTGCCAGTTGAGCGGTGAGCAGACCGTACTTGACGCCAATGTTGTAGCGAGCGCCATTGAGCTCCATGGCCAAGTAGCGTTCACGGGTCGCTAGGACCGACAACGCCGGCGATAGTGACAATCGTTGGTCCGGCTCGGCCGCCAATTGCGCTGCCAGGATTTCCATTACCACCGGCGTCAGGACATGCATGCCGAACATACATAGGTAGCGGCCAGCGCGAAGACCAGGGATCAACAGCGATTGCTCTGCCTCGGTGGGAGTTGGTTTTTCCACGACGCTCTCCACCAAATAGAGGATGTCACTGCCCTCAAGTCGCCGCCCGCCAATCGTCCCGTAGTAAGGCAACATCGCTTCGTGTGTCGCCTGCACGGCCGATACCGGACAACGTTCCTTGCGCGCTGTTTCTACAAGTTGCTGCGTGCACCGTCGCGTTTCGCCGCTGATGTAAAGGTGGTCACTCACGAGATGGACGAACGCATCGTCACCAACAAAAACGGCCGCACGGTGCAATGCCTCGCCATAGCCTCGCGGTCGCGGCTGTTCCAGGAATTGGAGAAACTCGGCGAACTGCCCCGCCGCCTCGGCATACGCCTCTCGATCACCCGGTTGCGTTACGATCGCGATCGCCTCAATGCCCGCCGCCACGACCTCTTCGATGATGATCTGCAACGCCGTTTTCTCGTCGCCATCCAAATCGACGAGATGCTGTAACGGTACTTGGTTTTGATTCGGTCCAGCTGCCGTGATGACGGCCTTCGTTAACTTCATGGATTACGACTCACTCAATTCTGCAGTATCGATGCCGCCCTTGTGCCCGTCATGGCCTCAATGCCGCAAGTAGGGAACGGAGGGACTTTGTTAATTTAGGGGCTTTGTTCATTATAGTCAGCGATCTCTCACGTCCGTCCCCCTGTACCGACCGAGATTTTGTTGCTTTCACTATGGTAAATTGGTACGATACCCCTCCATCTGGCCAAAGTTGTGCGGGTGGGGCAGGTTCGTTAAACAAGGGAATCGCAGGATTGCAGATGTTGACGCTAAGAAATCGCGGATTCACGCTTGTCGAGCTCCTGGTCGTGATTGCGATCATTGGATTGCTGGTGGCGTTGCTGCTGCCGGCCGTCAATGCCGCCCGGGAAGCGGCACGTCGTACCCAGTGTGCCAATAATATCCGGCAATTGGGGATTGCCTTGCACAACCACGAGGGTGCGGTTGGCAGGTTCCCAATGAATGTCAATTACATTCATGCCCAAGATGATATCCCTGGCGGGAAACGCGATTTTGCTTCGCATCTAGTGAACCTGGCGCCGTACATCGAGGAATCCAATCTGCACGATGCCATCGATTTTTGCGATCCTCGGCTTCCCAATTGCGTTCGCCCAGGCGATCAGATGTTCGGTGGTGTGCCACTAAGGCAGTTTGTTGTCGCATCGCTGCAATGTCCAAGCGATTCCCGCACCGGACTGGTGGACCCGCGCGAAGGGATCGTAAAGTGGTCCAGCTTGGCTCGCCCCGGCGATGTCGCCGTCACCAACTACGCTGGCTCGATGGGTTCGCAAGTCCTCGACTCTTGGAATAATTTTAATCTGGCGACCGTCGTCGGCAACGGCGGTCCTCTCCACGATCATGATGACGACGGCGAAGATTGGTTCGATACCACCTCGACCGGCCAGCGTTGCGGCGGCGGACCCGGCAATATTCGAGCCGACTGTCCCTGGCCCAAAGCGATCTCCGGCGTCTTCGCGCGCAGTACGTGGGCCGCGGCACTCAAAGAAATCAAAGACGGCACGTCGCACACAATCGCGATCGGCGAAATCCGACCACGTAGCTCGGCATTCCAGTGGGTCATGGGCTGGACGCTTTCCGAAGGTCTGTGGTTTGCCACGACCGCGCCGATCAACTACCAAACCAACCCCGACGAAGTGCAACGCGTCGGCGGTAACGGTACCGTGCTAGGCCGCCCCGTCCCCGGCGGCGATTGGGAATACGATTTCAATACCGCCATGGGATTCAAATCGCTCCACCCCGGTGGTGCCAACTTCTGCTTCGCCGACGGCTCCGCCCACTTCCTCAACGAAAGCATCGACTACGGCACCTACCAGCAGCTCGGTGCCCGCGCCGACGGCGAGATTCTCGGCGAATACTAAATGCATATACACTATATGGCAGGGGTGGTGGCGATGAAGCTGGATGTGCGTGACGGAATTCTGGCGGTGACCTTGGTCGTCCTGAACCTGTTGGCGGGATGCGGCGGTGCGGATTCCGGACCGGCGACCGTACCGGTCGCTGGAACGGTTACCTATCAGGGGAAGCCGGTAGCCGACGCGACCATAACGCTTGAGCCGGCGGATCCCAACGCAGGCGTGCCGACGTGTCAGACGTTTACCGACGCCGACGGGCGCTTCGAAATGGTTACACTGCTGCCCGGAGGCAAATCGAAAGCTGGCATGGTCCCCGGGCAATATCGGGCGACCGTCACCAAGCCCGATCTACAAACAGCCGCGTCGACCTTGGCCAAACCCAAGAACTTGCTGCCGGACAAGTATGCTTCATCCACATCATCCGGCTTGCAAGCGACGATCACCGCCGACGGCGATCGGAATTTGGAATTCAAACTGAAGTGATCCCACGGTTGGTCCCGCATAGCTCCAGTCGTGTCCCAAATCCAATCGGTTGGCAATCCCTGGCCAAATCGGGCAAGAAGGCCAAAATGGTAGGACACGGCAGAGCGATTCGCGCCGCATTGTTAAGCGACAACGATTCGGCAAAGCGACTCACCTTTTGCATGACCGGGTATACGGCGCAGCCCGCATCGCTCCGCCGATCCCGGCGTATTGGCAGGCGGCGCGAGTGCTAAAGGCAACAGGTTGTTCATCTGCTCGGGGATCGGCTGGAGCTATGTAGTGCCGCGCAGCCGCCCGAATCACACAATGGCCCGGCTATTGCGAGGCTTCATTATCTGTGCCATTATTGCGTCAATTCCTGACGTCGATAGTGTTGCGCCTGGTTCCGCCTGGCTGCCAGCTACACGCAACGACCGCCGTGGCTGGGTCGCTTCCCTCGCCGCCGAACTGGACGTGTTAACCACCGCGCGGCTGTTGACAGCCGACACGTTGACGGTTTGGTTCTGCGATGGGAGGCTGCTGGACCAGATCTCCAGATCGTCGCCATCGACGTCCTGATCGCCATCGGCGTCGCCAAGCGAAGGGGTACCATTGGGCGGTTGAAGTCCGAAGTTTTTCTGCCAGATGAGGAAATCGCGTCCGTCCGATACGCCATTGGCATCGAAGTCGGCCTGCTGGGTGACGAACGATGTCGTGCCAGGTGTGGGCGTGGCCGCAAGCCAACTGCTCGCAAGATCGCCGAACGCCGTTGCTGTGGTACGCTGCAATGAACTACCTTGGCCGTCTGCCTGACTGGGCCACGGCGCGGCTTCGTCGTAGGCCACGGTATCCACCATCACCATCCCTAATAGCAACGTGTTGGAATCGAGTGGCCGCAAGAGTTTGATCCGCTCGCCGGCGTTATTCAGTTGACCGCCGGCGGGACCAATCAAATTGACACTCGCGTTGACACCATAGACATCACGAAACGCCTGGGCCTTGGACGGCTCAGTTACCGGGTTGAAGGGGACGACGACCAGTGATTGGCCGGCTGCCAACATCGTGCCGCTGGGAACGACAAACCCGAACCCGTTGACTTCCCAGTTGCCGACGTCAATCGCCGACTGCGACGTATTGGTAATCTCCAAAAATCCCAACTCTTGCTCCGTAATCTGTCCGATTTGAGCCGGTGGAACGGGAGCGGCATGATAGTGGACTTCCGAGATCACTACGTTGCTGATTGACGGTGACGCATTAGCGCCGCCCATCGTAGGCTCGGCCAAGGGATACAGAATGCCCGTCGTCGATCCGTTGGGCCAGCGTCCAATGGTCAAGTTGAGTTCCGTAGCATCAAAGTCTTGCTCATCGGCGAAGTAGGACGGCTTGCCAGTCGCATTGTCGGCGGCCAACAGCAGCAGCTGATCGCCGAATTGGCCGTCCAGTCCAAAACCGAATTCTCCTTGTTCGAGCACTAGGTACTGGCCGGCGGCCAACGTCGTGTTCGCCGGGAATTGATACTTCAGGGGATTGCCCAGATCGTCACTGAGATACCAGTTGCTAATGTTGACGGTCTGTGAACTGCTGTTAAACAGCTCGACAACGTCCGGCAGCTCGCCTTCGCTGTGGCTGAGGATCTCGTTGATCACGACATGGCGTGCGATCGTCGAATTGGCAGTGCCAGGTGTGCCACCGAAGTGGTCGCTGGCGCGCCAATTGGCGGCGCTGTTGTAGTCGCCGGACGTCGAGATCACTTCCAACGTCGAGCCCAAACCGTCGGGGCGACCAGGCCAACTTCCCGAATCGTTATAGTCAAAGCTTTGGATCGTGCGGCCGTCGGCGTCCAGCAGAGTAACTCGTTCGCCACTGTTGGACAACCCACCGCTCCATTGTCCAGCGACCAGTACGGTTGTGCCGTACCGCGATTGAAATGCCGCCAGATCTTCCACGACGACAATCGACTGGCCCGGGGACAATGTCGAGCTGGGGAATGTAAAATCAAAACCTTCCGAGCTACCATTGACGTCGACAGTGGCGAAGCGAATTCCGGTCAGATCGACTTCCGCTACGCCGACGTTGGTAAGTTCAATGAACTCAAAATCATCGGCCTCGGTTCCCAGTTCGCCAAAAGACGTAAGTGCGTCATGAGGGTGATAGTTGACTTCGGTAATTCGCAGGTCACTTGTGGCTTCCCCAACCGCGGATGTGGCCGTAAACTGCAACGGATTCGACCAGTGGCTCCACCGGCCATTGCTGTCCTTCATCCGGACGCGGACTCGATAGTCCTTCCCGGCTTCAATCTGCGCGCCGGGAATCACGATCTCGCTATCAAATGTCGTCAGCTCGCCACTTTCCCACGTGGCGTTAATCTCGTAATTGCGGGGCACATCAGGGTCGAAATCGCGAGCGGTGGTGTCGGTGATTTCGGCGATTCGCCATTCCATGCCCGCAAAAGATCCGCCATTGCCCAGGAATTGCGTCGTGCGGAACCGCAAGTCGTTGGCGGGATAGCCGATTTGACCCAAGTAGCTGACGGTCGGAGTACTGGGGATACTCCCTTCATCGTTGAGGATCACGTTGTCGATATAGGAGCCGCGCGACACGACGTAGTTCTTCAGCAGTTGTATCATTCCAGCGAAGCTGCCGGTCGGCGGGATGCCGCCACCGCCCGCGTAAAATCGTCCGGCACCCGCCTTACTCGAGTTGACGTAGTTGGACGTCATGATCGGGTTGTTGTCCCACATCGCTCGATCGGCATCGACCAGTGACGGTTGCCCGGCTGTGTACACGAAGTTGGCAATCTCGTCAATCAACATGCCAGCTTGCTCCGAGTTGTACAACAGATCACGAATCTCACGCATGCGATTGCGGTAGTCGGTGGCGAACTGGCTGATCGCCAACACGCGGTCGCGGAACGGCTCGGCCCCGTTGCCGAACATGTTATTGGCCCACGTCAGATCGAGATCCCACGGAATGGTTTCCCATTTGTCGGTTTCGGGATTGTGGTAGTAGAAATAGTTCTTGCCGAAGCCCGTGTCGTAATGATGAATGGCTTCCAGAATCGAACGATAGCTGTAATAACTGTCGAGGTCGAGGTTGTCTTCCCACCAGGCGGCCGATTGCGTGCCACTTTCGTAGGTCGATTTGAACTGGATCAAATCAGACGAGTCGGACGGCTGAGGATAGTCGCCCTGGTTGTTCGACACGCCGCCAATACCACCCACCCCGGTGCCACCCTCCATTTTATAGAGGTTCCCGTCGGGCAGATTGTGTTCTTCCAGAAACTGGTCATCCAACTGCTCGACCGCCAGATACAGGCCTTGGAAGTCGCTCGAATATTGATCGGATCCGTTTTCGTCGGCTCCTTCGACAATACGAAACTGCACGTAGTTGGTCTTGGACGATTCGACTCCGGCGAGATTGAACAACTTAAATCCCACAGCTTCGAACAGTCCTTGTTCACCCCGGTGCCAATAGTCTCCCTGTTGGATGATCGCACTGAGATTCAGTTTGTCCCAGTCCACGGTGTACTTGTTGCCGTAATCGTCGCGGGCTTCGAATCCATGTCCGCGATTGAAATCGAATTTCCACATGTTCTTGCCCATCGAATATCGCCACACGCCACCGCGAGCACGATAGCGGATGTGGTCGTAGACGACACCGTCAAACACGAGGGCGCCCTGCCAGAGGTAATCGTCGCCGCCATAACCGTTATTTCGAGTGGTGCCGGGGATGAACTGCGCATCGACGTGATCTTGGCGCGTGGTAATCAGGTGGTACGTCGAGACGGATGAGAGGAGATCGGTGCCGTAAGTGACATCGGGGGTCACACCGGGCTGCACCGCCCCGTTCCATTCGGGCACGCCGTCATAAACGAAGTAGGCGAAATTGGGTTGCGGGTCATCTTGATAGGGAACTCGCACGGACGCGCCAAGCGAATCCTCGGCGTTTATCCGGTAGCGAATCAGTCGACGATGAAGCTGTGTCGATGCAGGAATTATTGCCGTAAAGACATCGTCATCCGCCTCCACGTCGCCATTGATCCCGTCATCGTGCATCGCGATCGACGTCCACTGAGTCTGATAGCGAGGATCGCCGATCTCAATGTAGTCCCCCGGTTCAACGGTTTGCACCAGAAGTGTCATATGTGCGACACCATCGGGATCCGTGGCCTTCACGGTAACCGTTACGTCTTGCCCAGAAACGGGAGACTTCGGTGAATGGCTAACCTGTCGTGTTGCTGGTGGCGCGTTGATTGTGAATACGGAGTTCGACGCGGCGGGCGTGGCGAGTGCTGACCGCCAGTTGCCACCAACGGAGTTTTCGAAACTGGGATTGAGCAATTGGATCGAGTGCCCCGCCACATCACCGACCGTGGGCCACGGGTAGCCCAGCTGGTAATCGACCTCATCGCGTTTGA
>JAGQPD010000167.1 GCA_020426865.1 Planctomycetales bacterium | reverse complement strand
GCGTGAAAGGCCGGAGTCCTAGACCACTAGACGACGGGGCCGCACCGTTCCGGCAGCTTTTCGAATGGGATTTCGAACAGCTGGCGTCACATGCATTAACCGCCGGTATTTAATAGGCTTACGTACGATTCGTCAAGTGCAATCCACGTCGACGTGACGAACAAGCGAAGGTCCTACGCCCAAAACGATTGGATTTTGACTAGCTTTCTTCGGTCGCGCCGGTCGTTTCACCTGATTGAGCTTCGCTCCGTTTGATCGCGTCGTACACCTCACGACGATGCACGGGCACTTCCTTGGGGGCTTCGACACCCAAACGGACTTTGTCACCTCGAATCTCCACCACAACGATCGTAATATCGTTGTTGATGACGATGCTCTCGTTCTTTTTCCGGGACAGGACTAACATTTTCCATTCCTTCGCTGGAATTCCATCTCGCCCTTTCTAGGCGAGTCTACTACTACCCACGTCATCAAAATACGCGGACGGACACTTTGGGGATCTGCGTCAGCCCACCCTCGGTTGGACCTGACATAAGTACCATGTGGGTATGACTTTCCTTACATTCACTGTACGTGCTGCAAAAACGTAGTCAAGCAAAGTTCTCCCGGACAAACAATATTTCCTTGGCCGTCACGCTGGAATGCCCCTACAATCGGCCCTGGTTTTGCATAGCAGGCGTCCGACGACGGCCGCTAGGATGCCGCGCTGAAATGCGCAAGTTGTTACTAAATAAAGACTTGCGAATATCCGTCGGCACGTCTCTCCTCTCGCCTGCCGTGCTCCGACGGATGACCACAAATCTGCGACTTCACCGATGCGATAACCGATTTTTATCACAATTTCAAGGGGACATTTTATGTGGCACCCACCATTTTAGGGGGTTAGAAGGGTGTCGACTGCGGAAACAAGTGTCGCCGGCGACCGGATTTCGGCCGCCTGAATGCGACAATAATACGTCACTCGCGGCCCGCCTGGCAGTGCTCGTGGCACTCACATGACCGATTCGAGGAGGCGCAGGGGAGGTCGCGCCGAATCGATCGTGCCATGATCGGTTGCGTAGTTGTGTGGTGCGTCTATAATTCGGTGCGAGTTGTCGGGTGGGAGCAGGAGATCTGATTTTCGGCCAGGGCGGGCTCAGCTTGGACTGGGCTTGGGATACACAAAGGTTCCACGACGAAGGGCGCGGTACATGTGGGAATGGTTTCGGAACATCGCGGTGGCGGTCAAGACGGTGGCTCATGGATTGTGGGTGACGTTACGGTATTGGCTGATCACGTACCAGGAAGGCCGTGGGACGTTTACGGAAAAGTTCGAGTATCCCGAAAAGCCGGTGGAGGTGGCGGCGCGGTATCGTGGGTTTCATCGTTTTGACCTGACAACCTGCATTGCTTGCGACCAATGTGCCAATGCTTGTCCGGTGGACTGCATTTACATTGGGAAGGAGCGCGTCGAGGGGGTGGGCCCGGACGGAAAGAAGAAGAAGGGTTTCAAGATTTCCGGATACGCCATCGACTATTCCAAGTGCATGTTTTGCGCGTTGTGTGTGGAACCGTGTCCGGTGGATTGCATTTTCATGGGTGCCACGCTGGACCTGAGTTGCTACAGCCGTGACGGATGTATCGTTGATTATTCGCGGTTGCCGGTGGAAGTTGCGTGGGGACGTTCCACGTTGAATCCGACTGCGGTGGCACAATCCAAGGTGATCACCGAGCCGGTTCATGGGGGTCCCAACCAGTAGCCGCGAAGTGCGAAAGGCGCAACATGACGAACACCCGCGAAGGCTCCCGTCCGAAGAAGTTGTTTACGGTCGAGTTGGCGAACAAGACATTACCGTTGGTCCGGCTGATTGCCCGCGACATTGTGCGGTTGACTTCGGAATTGGATGAACGTCGCGAGCGGTTGGAGCATTTGACGGCGGGGCGTCAGTTGACGAGCGACGACCCGTACACGGAGGAACTGACAGAAGTGCGCCGGCAGCTGGATCGCGACGCGGCTCAATTGCAGGAATGTTTCGGCGAGTTACGCAATTTGGGCGTCGAACCGAAGGGGCGTGGCGAAGGGTTAGTCGATTTCCCCGCGATGATCGACGGCCGTCTGGCCTACCTATGTTGGAAGCTGGGCGAGCCGGACGTTCGCTACTGGCATGAAGCCGATGCGGAAACCGGCGACCGGCGGTTGTTGGCTGGTTCGACCGCGTTGCAGGACGCCACGAGTGGAAACGAATCGCTTGGAGCCTGACGGACGGCTAGCCAAACGGAGCGCGACGTTCTAAAATCGGCACTTTCCCGTTGATGCCCCATTGGCGTGATGTTCAGATAGAAGGCCGATAATCCGATGGTTTCAGCTCTTGGTGGTTCGGCGGCGCTGGTGGCCTACTTGGCCCTCTTTGCCGCCGTCGGTTTGCTGTTCGTCTTCATCAATTTGCTGGTAGGCCGCTTTGTTCGTCCGTCCGACCCACATCCGGAAAAGCAGGAGATTTACGAGTGCGGTGAGCCGACCATCGGTTCCAGCTTCGTGCAATTCGACCTGCGATTCTACGTGGTAGCGCTGATCTTCATCGTCTTTGACGTCGAAGTTGCCTTCTTGTTTCCGTGGGCGGCCGTCTTCGGTAAGGCATCACACCTTTCGGACCCAAACTTTCAGGTCGTTGTCGCGGCCGACGCCGACGGTTCTCAACTGACACCTCAGGCGCAAGGTCTGCTCCGAGAACTCGGCATGCGCGACATGAATCCGGTGATCGCGGAGAGTACCTCCCAGGCGGAGCGGTCGGTCCGCGGTGGGGCGCGGATGCTGCTGAAACTGGCAGCCGTGGAAATGAGCGTCTTTTTCGTGATCTTGTTAATCGCCTTCGCCTACATCTGGCGCGCCGGCGCGTTGGATTGGGTCCGCGCGTTGGTGCAACAGTCGCGCGAGATTCAGCGACGCGAAAGAATGAGCCGTGCCGCCAACAGCGAATACGTTTCCGCCTAGCCCTGTGGATCGATCAACGGCGGAATGCCTGGTTTTCAGTCGGTAACGCCCGTGACATTCGTTGAATATGGAGAATGCCCGCATGGCCGGACAATCGTTCCTGGATAAACTGACGAAACAGTTCGGCGCCAAAATCGTCGGCGCCAACCTCGACGCCCTCGACCCCTGGATCGAGGTCGCAGCCCATGGGATTATCGACGTCTGTAAGTACCTGCGGGACGAACCGACGCTGCGGTTCAATATGTGCAATTGCATCACCGCCGTGGACTACTTCGAACCGGATCCGAAGAAGGCCGCCAAGGCTGGTTTTGACCCCCATTTGGAGCTCGTGTATCACCTATCCAGTATTGTCCATAAGCATTCAATCGTCGTAAAGGTCAAGCTGCCGCGGTGGCAAGGGGACGTGGAAGGCGAATTGCCAGAAGTCGCGTCGGTGTCGGGGATTTGGAGTACCGCCGACTGGCACGAACGCGAGGTTTACGACCTGAGCGGCATTCGGTTTCTGGGCCATCCTAATTTGCGACGGATACTCTGCCCTGAAGATTGGGTCGGCCACCCGCTTCGCAAGGACTATGAAATGCCGTTGGAGTACCACGGAATTCGCGGGCGTTAAAGCCGCGACCGGCTGACAGCCCGGACACTCGCACTGGTCCCCATCGCCAGGCACAAGACCCATAACTTCGCAAGACCCATAACTTCGCAAGACAATTGACAAAGGCTTAACTCGATGTCCACGCAAGTCGATGACCCGCGTATCGTAGAGTTTGACGTACGCACCGATGAAATGCTGGTCAACATGGG
>JAGQPD010000166.1 GCA_020426865.1 Planctomycetales bacterium | reverse complement strand
TCCCCCTGGGACCGAACGGCGGCTGGCCCACAAGGCAATCCGGCCGTGCCCTTGGCATCGCTGTCACGTGATTCCATGGAGCTGTTCACGACTCGCGTTCAACCATTGCTCGTCAACCGCTGCGGGGCCTCCAACTGCCACGGAGGAACCAACAATATGTCATTTCGTTTGATTGACGGCCGCTGGGGGAATCGGGTCCCTCGCCGGATCACGCAACAAAATTTGCTGGCGATGCTGGCACAGATTGATGCTCAAGATCCCGCCCACAGCCCTCTCTTGCAGCCACATGCCCATTTGGCATCGGCCGGTGTCGAAGAAATCGCGTTCGACGGAACCACACGCGGCCAATACGAACTGCTCACGCGGTGGATTGAAATGAGTCTAGAGAAACCGCTACACCACGCACCGGCTCCACCCCAGTTGCGGCAAGTGCCAACGGTTGGAACAAGGCCGAATAATGCAACGCCGAATAGTGCAACGCGTAGCCCAGGCATTGAGCCGACGCGAGGGGGTGAAACGGACCCGTTCGATCCAGCGGAATTCGAGCGGAATGAGCGGTAAGGCTAACGCAGCGGAGGCAGGTTTCTTCTGTTATTTTTGTTGGCCAACGAGCTTACCATCGCGGAATTCCATCTGGCTGATCACCGTGCCATTGGGGCTCCAAGAGACGAACGTTCCATGGCGTTTGCCTTTGACGTAGTATTCTCGTGCAGCACGTTCGCCGTTGGAGTGCCAACGTTCGCGAGCGCCGTGAAGCATACCATCTTCAAAGGACGCTTCCACGACTCGATTGCCTTCGGCATCCCAGGCGGTGAACTTGCCGTTCATTTTTCCGTGGGCGTATTCCTCTTCCTGAGTTAGCTTCTTGCCATCGGGCGCGTAGAACAGCCATTTGCCGCTGCGTTCACCCTTCACGTAACTCTCTTGACGCAAGGCCCGACCGTCGTCATCGAACACTTGCCAGGTTCCGTCGGGGAGGCCGTCGACATAGGTCGGTTTTTTCGCGGGCTTACCATTGGGATGGCTGTAGGACCATTCGCCAACTCGCTTGCCGTTTTCGTATTGACCGTGGCAGAATTCGGTTCCGTCCGGGTAGTATTCGACGTACGGGCCGTGAAAGACGGTGCTGCCATCGGAATAAACGCGGGCGCGCCATTGGCGTGCGGTTTGATCCGTATCGGGATATTTTTGACCGAAATCCTGGTCACGAACGAACTTGGCGGGAACATTGCTATCATCCCTGGACAACACATCCATCGATGACCCGCGTCGCGGTTGATATTCCGGATCCTGGTCATTGGGCAGCGCCGTTGCGGAACGACTGCTGGCATCTGCATTTTCTGCCTTCGGTGGGGTCGTCGTGTCGACCTTCAGGTCATCCAGCGAGATGTCGCTGTCGTTCTGCGCCACTCGATAGAGGGGCGCATCATTGGCCGAGGCTATTTGTACCGAGGCAATTCGCACCGGGGCCAATAGCAATGATGCCGATACGATGAGCATCCGGATGAGCATCCGACAGTGGCTGTCTGCTACGGTCAAAGCTCCGGTCGAACACGATGACATAACGCACTCCAAAGTCTGCTAACGCGGATGAAATTCAGCTAAATGAACACGGCCGCCATGGTTCCACGGCTGTCCCAGCCGTAGTGTTCCACGGCTGTCCCAGCCGAAGTGGCCAGCTGCGGACAGCTGTGTAACTATCGCTGGGTAACTTTACGGCGTAACATTATTATACTGTTGCATGGGCGAACGATCACGCGGAGAACTTAGCGAGCCGAAGGCGAGTGGCCGACCAAGTCGAGGGGTCGTAGGGGTTGTATTGAATTTTGGCAGACGGGCAGAAAAATCGCCAGTCCTTTGCCGGGTGGTGGGCCAACGAATTCCGAATACGAGTATCCATCCATGAACCGATCGCGACCAACCGATCTGCTGGAAACGGGACGCAGTGGTCGCGGGGTCGTGGCGGTGATTGTGCGGGACGCGAGGTTTTTGGTAATTCGCCGTTCTCATTTGGTCACGGCTCCGGCTCATTACTGTTTTCCTGGTGGGGGAGTGGAGTTGGGCGAAACGGACGAGCGAGCGGTGCAGCGCGAGTTGATGGAGGAGTTATCGATTGACGGAGCGGAGGCGATACGATGTGTGTGGCGATGTCGAACACCAAGCGGCGTGGCGCTCACGTGGTGGCTAACAATGGTAGCTCCGGATTGCCGGCCGGTGGCGTCGCCAGCCGAGGTAGCGGAGGTTCATTGGCTATTTGCGGAGGAGATCCTGTTGTTACCGCAGTTGTTGGAGACGAACCGTCGATTTCTGCGCGACCTGCAGTGCGGCCGGGTCCAGTTGTAGCGTACGAGTTAGTGGCGGAGCGATGGGGGGCTTTTCGCCTGGGGTCAAACGCGTATAATTACGGGCATCTGTACACATTTGTACCAACCGGTTACTGGTATTCCGGCGAATATGGCTACGAGCAACGAGGCTCGCAATAATGACACAGCCACTGGAAGAACATCTGCAACGTTTTGGGTTGGGTGCGTTTCGGGCCGGGCAGCGCGACGTGATCGAAGCGGTGTTGGCGGGCAGAGATTGTCTGTGCATCATGCCGACGGGGGGCGGGAAGAGCCTTTGCTACCAGTTGCCATCGATTGCGCGTCAAGGGCTCACGCTGGTGATTTCACCGTTGATTGCCCTGATGAAGGACCAGGTCGACGCCCTACAACAGAAAGGGATCGCCGCGGATTTTATCAACAGCACGCTTTCGTCGCCGGAGCAGTTTGAGCGAATGCAGCGGCTGGAACATGGCGAGTATGACTTGCTGTATGTGGCTCCGGAGCGTTTTCGCAGCCAGACCTTTCTGGAATCTCTCCGCAAGATTGGTGTCACGCTGATGGCAGTCGACGAAGCACACTGCATCAGCGAGTGGGGGCATGATTTTCGGCACGACTATACGCGGTTGGGACAATTTCGCAAACGGATTGGCAATCCACAGACAATTGCCCTGACGGCTACGGCGACTCCAGATGTGCAGCAAGACGTGATTGCACAACTGGAACTGGAGCAACCTGATATCTTCGTAGCCGGTTTTGCGCGACCCAACCTTTACTACCAGGTGCGGCCGTTAGGGTCCAATCAAGAAAAAGACCCCACATTGCGTGACTTTCTCAAACGGACACCGGGCGCGGGGATTGTCTATGCATCGACCCGGAAGGCGTGCGGAGAAGTTGCCGAAAATATTCACGGGATTGATCAGCGCCGCGTGGCGATCTATCACGCGGGGCTGGAAGGCCCGCAGCGAAAGCACGTTCAAGACGAGTTCATGTCGGGTAAGGTGGACATCATCGTGGCGACCAACGCCTTTGGGATGGGGATCGACAAACCAGACGTGCGCTTCGTCGTCCATTACAACATGCCGGGACGCATCGAGGCGTATTACCAGGAGGCGGGGCGGGCCGGGCGTGATGGTCAGCCATCGACCTGCCTGTTGTTGTATAGTCCGGCCGACCGGCGGATCCAGGAGTATTTCATTAACAGTGCGTACCCGGATGCGTCAGTGGTTCGCGAGGTTTACGAGTTTCTCAAATCCCATCCCAATGATCCCATCGAGTTGACGCAGCAGGAAATCCGCGACACGCTGCAATTGGACATCAGCAACGAAGGGGTCGGTACGTGCGAGCGGTTGTTGGAGAAAAGTGGCGTGATGAAACGTTTGGAGCCTCATCGAAATATGGCGACGGTGCGACTCGATTCGGACCTGCCGACACTTGTCGATTTGCTCCCCAGCAACGCCAGCGTGCAACGGAAGGTGCTGCAAGGGATTGAGAAGATCGTCAAGGATCAGCGGTACGAGGACGTTTACTTTCAACCGCAGCGGTTGGCGGAAAGCCTGAGTCTCGATGGAAGTTCGATCACCCGTGCGCTGCGCAGCCTCTGTGAGCTCAATGCCTTCGACTACGTCCCTCCCTTTCGCGGCCGCGCCATACATATGATGCGCCACGACCTCGATTTTTCGCAACTGAACATTGACTTTCAGGCCCTCGCCGCCCGCAAGACAATCGACCTGAACAAGTTGGATGCGATGGTACGGTTGGTCCACACCGGTCGGTGTCGGCAGCATGAAATTCTCGATTATTTTGGCGATCGCGCCGCAGCAGATTGCCACAATTGTGACAACTGTGGCGTCCGCGACCCCCAGGGTGGAACGCCATCTGGCGACAGCGCATCGCCACAGGCCATGCCGTGGGACAACGAGCATCTGCAGTCGATTGCGCTGGATCAAGACCCCGAAACGCTCGTTGCCGTACAAATGGCACTCTCCGGCGTGGCCCGAGTCAAGGGGCGCTGTGGCAAGCATCTCGTCGCCGCCATGCTCGCCGGCTCGCGTTCGAAAAAAGTCACCCAGAACCGGCTCGACCAACTGAGCACCCATGGCCGGCTACGGTACCTGCAGCAGACAGAAGTGAATCATCTATTGGAATCTCTGATCGCAGCTCGCCTGTTGCAGCACAACGAAATCAATCAGTACCGTCCTGTGCTGGTGTTGACCGAAGCGGGACTGCAGGTCATGCGTGGTGATGTTCAGCCGGGGCGCCACGATCTGCTGTTGCGGCGGGATGTCCACACCAAGATGCAGATGTATTGCCACGAAGCGGCCCATGTCACATCCAAAACCGCAGCGAATCCACCCGAATGCAACCCCCAAACGGCGGGCGCAGCGAACCCAGCGGGGCCCAATGAACCGGCGAAACCGAGTCCGGCACCGGTCACGCATGGCGACTATCTCTGGACCCTTCGGCTGCTCAGGGATGGCTATACATTGGAAGAATGCACGGAAATTCGCCGATTGTCACGGCAGACGCTGATCGAACACGCGATCCAAGCGGCTCGACAGGGCCTGTCGCTCGAACCCCAATTGTTTTTTTCGAATCCCGAGCAGCTGGAACGGGCAGAAGAACTTTTCCGGCAACTGAAACAGCTCGGCAGCGATCTTGAGTCTGTTGTCGACAGTGCGGCGTTGCCGGAGGGAGTGCTGCCGCAGCATCTGGTGTTATTGCAAGAGTTGCTGGGGGGCCATCGTCGGGCAAAAACCAAGTGTCGTTAATATCGATAAACTGCTAAAATCAGGTAGCGTCGCTAAGGTCACGGCATTCCGCTAGAATTGTGACAGAGTTTCGTTGACCCAGCGAAAGTGGCACGACGAAAATACGATAAACGAGATTACGGCGGATCCTGAGGTGGTGTAAGTTACCGAAGCCGTCGATCAGTCAGAACCAAGATCATCGACGCCGAAGGAAAGTTCATGCCTGCTCCGGACAGCAACCAGCCGCGAAATGACCGCCCTGAGCGGCCAGGCTCGACCAACTCGAAGAAGGGGCTTGAGAAGAGGGGCAAGGACAAAGACAACCCATCCAAGGACAGCCCATCGAAAGAGAACGCGACGAAGGAAAATGCCACGCTATTCCGCCCAGGGAATCCCAATTTGTGGTTAATTGGAGCGGTCTTGCTTGTATTGCTGGCCGTTTCTTTATTCAATAACGCGCCGAAACGCGAGCAGATTACGAGTGATTTCTTTCGCGAGCAGGTTGCCGAAAACAACATCCTGGAGGTGACCTACGTCGGCGAGCGTGAGATTCAGGGCACGTTCAAGTCGGCGCCGATAGCGCCGCCGAAGTTGAAGGACGGCAAGGAGGTTCCACAAACGGATCGCCAGGGCAACCCGTTGCGGGTGGAAGAGCACTTCTATGTGTACCTTGAGCCGAACATGAGCGAGGAATCGAAGCGATCGCTCGAGACGGCCTATCAGAAAAACGACGTGCACGTCAACGCGCGGCCATCGCGTGATAATTCGGCGTTGTTTGTGGCGTTTGTGAGTATTATTCTGCCGATTATCGTGTTGATCGTGTTGTGGACAATGTTCCGTCGCACGCGTGACCAGTTGATGGGGGGAGGTTTTCTATCGGGCTTTTCCAAAAGCACCGCGCAGCGTTACGACGAGGGCAAACAAACAACGACGTTCGATGATGTCGCGGGGTTGGAGGGAGTCAAAGCGGATTTGGAGGAATTGGTCGAGTTCCTAAAGAACCCCAAGAAGTTTCAACGGTTAGGTGGACGGATCCCCAAGGGTGTCTTGTTGTTTGGCGCGCCGGGGACCGGCAAGACGTTGTTGGCACGAGCGGTAGCCGGCGAGGCGGGAGTGCCGTTCTACACCGTCAACGGGTCAGAATTCATTCAGATGTTTGTGGGGGTCGGTGCCAGTCGCGTACGGGACTTGTTCCAGACGGCCAAACAGAACGCGCCGGCGATCATATTCATTGATGAAATCGATGCCGTGGG
>JAGQPD010000165.1 GCA_020426865.1 Planctomycetales bacterium | reverse complement strand
ATCACTGTTGCCACGGATTTCCAGGTCACCGAACAGCGTCGTACCGATTCGCAGGTCTTCGCCAATCGTCACATCGGCGGTCGTCCGCACAATCATCGAACCGTTGTTGATGACATCCCCCATGGTGGTGAATGTACCGTCGTCGATGATGAAATTGCCGGAATTTAACACGCCGCCGGCGCCCACTTCAAACGTCGTATCGGTCGCCACAAACGTCCGGAAGTTTTGGACGGTGCTGAACACATCGCCAGTCGCGTCTTCGATAAACAGCGATCCGTTGTTGTAAAGGTTGTCGACGTCCAAGGTCGAACCGCCTTGGACCGCGAGTACTGGATCGGAACTGACCAATCCTCCTGTCCGCGGCGAACGATAGCCGACATAGAGTGCATCGGCGGCGAGCAGAGAGTTATCGTCGACGGTCCAGCTGGCGAAATCTTCGTAGCCGAGATAGACATTGCCCAGGACTTGGATCTCACTTGCCTGACTGCGCAACGTGCCATTGGCGGCGATCTCATGAAACACTTCCAAGTCAGCGCCGTCGACGAGCCGCAATGAACCGGTCACAACTTGCAGCGAGTTGAGCCGTAGCGTTGAACCGAGCACATGCAGGGCGGGATCATCACCCATCATCGTAAGCTTCCCGGCCCGCGCCGCACTGGTCACGTTGACTCGCCCGGAATGTTCGAAATTCATGATCAATTGATCGTGGCTGTCTGGGTCGGCCAATCCACCGTTCCAGTTGATCGAACGGTTCCACTCAGTGGTCCATCCGGACGTATCGGATGTATTGACCCCCGATCCAATCCAATAGCGGTAGTCAAAAGCCGCAAGGTACGTGACCTCATGGGGACTGCTGTAGCCGGCCAACTCCCAACGATTGCTGGTCGAGTCGAAAACAACAGTGGCTGTGAAGAAATCGCCACCGTTATCATTGTCGGAGTTGGCCATCCAGATCTGATTCGTGGACAGATCAATGGCGTACGCGGTCAATGCGTGACCACCGCCAGCGTCCCATTGAACGCCGATACCGACCGGATAGCCGCGAGCGAAATGGTAAGCAAAGACCCCGGGCAGATCTTCGTCGTTGTCGTCAATCGAATAATCGACCATGTCGTAACCGTCGTGCTCCAAGGCCTTGTCAGCGTTGCCGCTATCTTGCCAGGTCTTTCCGGAATAACTCCCTTCATCGTAGACCCAACCGATGTATCGTGACGGACCGCCGACGTACATTAGCAGGTTAGCCCCGGACGCCGCCCAACAGCTGTTATCGGCCTGATGGATCTGCGGACGGATCCAACCTGGGTCGGGTGACGCGGCGGTACCGTTCCACGGCTCGCCCGGGTCGAACTCCCCGTTATTATTCACATCGTCATAGGTGTTTTCCGTCCAGTGATCGCCAGCAATATTCGGCTTATCTTGGTCGAACCACGTGCCTGGGAGATAGTGGAGTTGTGCTGACGTACTAGCATGACACACGATCACCGAAAGCAGCACTGAGACGGCTCGCACCGACATCGGCGATAGTTCACCGCATCGCAGCAAATCTGTCCTCGTGTCAGGATGACTTGATATAGGCGGCAGGTGAAACACGGGGCACCTCCCCGGAACAGACAGACACCGCCCTGGCTGCTCCCAAAGTGTATCTGGTGAGTGACAAACCGCGTCTGACAGCGAGCACTTCGCTACGGTAATACCGTAAAGCATCAACGTGCAAAGCTTGCGCCGCGAAACACCACAAAACCGACAAGCGGCGAAACCCGCAAAGTTGCCATCTCACGTAGACCGAAGCGATGACCCAATTGACACATCGTGGCCGAAGCAGCGCGCTCTGCCATGCTCCCCTTGAGGCGGCGACAGAATGCGGAACGTCGATTCTTCCTCGGCATGTTTCAATGGACGTGCAACGGCATCGGCGAGCAAACGAAGCGAGTAAACGCATAAGACTGCTTGAACACGGGGTAAACCAGCATGATCTTGTCAGTTCTCCGACGATCTGGTAGATTTACGTGTCTGTGTTGCATATGGGCCGGGCGTGGAATTGATTCATCATTGTTTTTCCACATATTGAGCTGCAACGCAGTACGCACAGGGGCATGGCGATTGATGGGGAGCGTCAGCCATGTGTTGTATTGTTCTGTCACGCGGCCTGGGTCTATTTCTTCTACGGTTGAATCGAGCGATTCGCGTGTTTCGTCTCGCCTGCACGGCATTGGCGATAGCACCACAGTGGCAGTCCGCGGAAAAATGCTCACCGCTCGCCTCACGGATGGATCGCTCGCGACGATTGACTTGAATACCAACAGTCGTCTTGAGGATCGCGGGTATGTCTCTCATGCCGCCACGGTGCGCGTGACGATCGCGCCACCGCTGTTGGAGGGAGACTACAACTACGACGGCCTTGTCGATGCGGCTGACATAACGGTTTGGAAGGATGCGCTGGCTTCGCAGACGATACTATTTGCGGACGGCAACCGAAATGGAATAATCGATGCGGCCGACTATACGATTTGGGAAGACCAGTATGGCCAGCGGATCCTCCATGCATCTGTGCGAGCGGTACCGGAAGGAAGCGGCTCTTGGTTGGTTCTTTGTTTGTCTTTTTACTGGTTTCGTTGCCAACGTCGAGTTGCTCGGATAGACTTGAAAGGTGCGATTGGTTCATTGAAAGGCGTAATCCCTGGAAACTCCCTTGCATGAGACCCGAACACTTAACCACATGTGCGTCACTATTTGTCGCCAGCGTTTGTGTTGCCGTCAGTATGGCGGATGAGCGAGGCGAGGTGGTGCGTTATCGGCAGCCGCTGGTCACGCACATCTACACGGCTGACCCGTCGGCTCATGTGTTTGACGGGAGGCTGTACATTTACCCTTCGCACGACTTGGACAACGACACTCCACCGTCACGTGAGGGAGACCAGTACGACATGGAGGACTACCACGTGTTGTCGTGGGAGGGCCCGGGTACGGCGGTGACCGATCACGGCCAAGCGTTGCATTTGAAGGACATACCGTGGGCGAGCAAGCAATTGTGGGCGCCGGATGCGGCGGAGTGTAATGGTCGGTATCTGTTGTACTTTCCAGCGAAAGACCGGGAGGGGATCTTTCGCATTGGAGTGGCGACATCCAGTTCGCCGACGGGGCCGTTTCAGGCGCAAACCGAGCCGTTAGCAGGGGCGTTCAGTATCGATCCATGCGTGTTCGTGGACGATGACGGGACGGGATACTTGTTCTTTGGTGGACTGTGGGGCGGGCAGTTGGAGCGATGGCGGACGGGCGGGTACGTCGCGGACGGCAAGGTGCCAGCGGCGGGCGAACCGGCGCTTGGTCCGCGGGTGGTGCGGCTGTCGGCGGATTTTACGACCACGATCGATGGCAGCACGACGGAGGTATCGATTGTTGATGAGCAGGGGCAACCGGTATTGGCGGGGGATCATTCGCGGCGTTTTTTTGAAGCGGCATGGGTCCACAAGCATGCGGGGACCTACTATCTGTCGTATTCGACCGGGGATACGCACCTTCTGGTTTATGCGACCGGCGAGGCCCCCACGGGCCCCTATACGTACCAGGGACCGATTCTTAGCCCGGTGGTAGGCTGGACGACGCACCATAGCATCGTGAAGTTTGGTGACCAGTGGTACTTGTTTTACCACGACAGTTCCCTGTCAGGCGGGGTAAGTCATAAGCGGTCGGTCAAGGTCATGCCGCTGGTGTACGACGATGAAGGGAAGATCATTGCGTCGCGACCCTAACGTGACTTGCAGGGATATGGTAAGATGCCGACGACGAATGACCAGAGGCTGAAAACGGAATCTCCACGTGGCACGCGAACCGATCCTGAAACCTGACGAACCGGAGAACCTGGACGACGACCGCGACTTGCGTCCGCAGCGGATGGGCGAGATGGTGGGTCAGCGGGAGGTCTTTGAGCGGTTGCAGATTGCGGTCGATGCGGCGCAAAAGCGGAACGATCCGTTGGGGCACATGTTATTTGATGGGCCGCCCGGATTGGGCAAGACGACGTTTGCGATGTGTATTCCGCGCGAGCTTGGAGTGCCGGTGCAGCTCACGAGTGGCGCGGCCTTGTCGGCCCCCAAGGATCTGGTGCCATATCTTACGAACGCCAGTGAGCGGAGTGTGGTATTTATCGACGAGATCCACCGTTTGCCGAAGGCGGTGGAGGAGTATCTCTACACGGCGATGGAAGATTTCCGGATCGATATTGTGCATGGCGAGGGAACGAATGCCCGGACGCTGAATTTGTGGCTCAAGCCATTCACCTTAATCGGTGCCACGACGCGGGCGGGAATGCTGTCGGCACCGTTGCGCGATCGGTTTGTGATTCGCGAGCATTTGGATTTTTACACGGTTGAAGAGTTGCAGACGATTGTCGAGCGAGCGGCGAGGATCTTGAAGGTAAAGATCGATCGCGTGTCGGCCAGCGAGATTGCGCGGCGCAGCCGGGGAACGCCGCGTGTGGCGAACAATCTGTTACGGTGGGTGCGCGACTATGCGATCAGTCGAGCGGACGGAGAGATCACGATGGCGGTCACGACGGCGGCATTGAAGATGGCGGGGGTGGATGACTTGGGGTTAGGGAAGCAGGAACGGCGGTACCTGGAGACATTGATCACAGTCTTTGGTGGGGGTCCGGCGGGGGTGGAGGCGTTGGCACACACGATCAACACGGCACCGGACACGTTATCCGACGAGGTGGAACCGTATTTGTTACGAACGGCGCTGGTGGTCCGGACACCGCGGGGGCGAGTGGCAACGTCCAAGTCGTATCAGCATTTGAAGATGTCGATGCCCACGGCCGAGGGCGTGGGGGGGCAACCGGGTGGGCGCAAGCCGGGAGAATCGGCCGATGGGGTCGAATCGGATGGCCAATCGCGGCTGTTTTGATGGTCTTTTTCGTCACTACCGTTGTGGGTTGACGGAGGGGGCCCAAAACCCTAGCATGTAGGGTTTTCTGCGGGAAGCAGCGAATCTTTCTAGGCACTACTGGCCGAGGGGATCCCGGCGGTGGCGGCGGTAACTGGAACGCTCCGCGGTCGGCGTATAAGATTTAGACGTATACAATCAGACGTATCGAAGTACAGAGCTAGGGAAGTTAGCGGGGAGTCTTTTGTCATGGCCGTCCCAAAACGAAAACAATCCAATTCACGTACCGGCAAGCGGCGTTCGCATGACGCCAAGCCGATGCGGCAATTGACCTTTTGCAAGAAGTGCAGCCATGCGGTTCCCACGCATGTGGTGTGCCCTAACTGTGGCAGCTACATGGGGCGCGGCCTCGTTGAGTCGGACGAGTAACGGCGTGGCGGCGAGGGGCCAAACGGCCGCAGCAGCTGGCGCTCGGAGGCGGCTGGCGCTTGGACGAATTGATTGGCAAGGGTGAGCAAGCTGTCGTTTTTTCAGGTGGCGAAGCAACTTGAGCAAGATCGCATTTCTCTTCCCGGGACTGGGAGCACAGAGCGTCGGGATGGGCCAGACATTGGCCGAGGCCCTTCCATCGGCGCGGGCGCTGTTCGATAGCGCTTCGGACATTCTCGGTTACGACTTGGCGGAGATCTGTTTTTCCGGGCCGGTCGACCGATTGAATTCGACCGTCGTTAGTCAGCCGGCGATCTACGTAACGAGTCTGGCGGCGTTGGAATCGTTGAAGGCGTCATCGCGGGAGAAGGTCGAGCAATGCGAGGGTGCGGCGGGATTAAGTCTCGGCGAATACACGGCGTTGGTATTTGCGGGGGTGATGAGTTTTGAGGACGGCCTGCGACTGGTGCAGCAGCGTGGCGAGGCGATGCAGATGGCATCGGATGCGACGCCCAGCGGCATGGTGAGCGTGTTGGGGCTGGAGCCGGACGTTGTCGAGCGATTATGCGAGGAGCATCGAGGGGACGGCGAGGTGCTGCGGATTGCCAACTACTTATGTCCGGGCAATTTGGCCGTATCGGGATCACGTGCGGCATGTGAGCGATTGACGGAGGCGGCGGAGGCGGCCGGCGCGATGAAGGTCGTACCGTTAGCGGTGGCTGGCGCGTTCCACTCTTCGCTCATGCAACCGGCGGTGGAACGGCTATCCTCGGCGTTGGCCAATGTTTCCTTCGCAGCACCACGGATTCCGGTCATCTTGAACGTGACGGGGCGTCCGAGCGAGGATCCCGAGTCGATACGTCAGACACTGATTCGTCAGGTAGTTGAACCGGTGCAGTGGGAAGAATCGATGCGGTGGATGTTGGCGGAAGGATATGGTCAGTTTTTCGAGGTAGGACCAGGGCGTGTCCTACGGGGTTTGTTGCGTCGCATGGATCGAAAGCTTCCTTGCGAAAGCGTGCTAGGTTAGGTCACGAGGAGTCCAAGGCATGGCAGGAAGTACCACGGAGCCAGCCACGATAGCTGACAGTTCGCTACGTGTCGATCTGAAGGATCAAGTAGCATTGGTTACCGGTGCGTCACAAGGGTTAGGCAAGGCAATTGCAGTGGCTTTGGCGGCCAACGGCGCCAAGGTAGCGTGCCTGGCCAGAAACGCGGAAAAGTTGAAAGGGACGGTCGCCGAGATTACTGGCCGGGGAGGTACAGCTACGGCGGTACCGGGCGACGTTTCGCAGCGGGACTCGGTAGAGAAGGTCATCGATGACCTGGTGGACCGTTGGGACCGGCTGGACATCGTAGTCAACAATGCGGGGATCACCCGCGACACGCTGCTGCCGCGGATGACCGACGACGAATGGGACGAGGTCATCCTCACAAATTTACGGGGTGCGTTTCTTACGTGCCGAGCTGCGGCGCGGGTGATGATGCGGGCGAGGTATGGTCGGATCATCAACATGTCGAGCGTTTCGGGGTTGATGGGGAACGCGGGCCAGACGAATTATTCTGCCTCCAAAGCCGGCTTGATCGGATTGACCCGCAGCCTGAGCCGTGAATTGGCGGGCCGCAAGGTAACCGTCAATGCGGTGGCACCCGGCTTCATTGAAAGCGACATGACTGCCATTCTAGGGGACGCGTTGATCGACGAGATCAAGAAGCGGATCCCAGCCAAACGGATCGGGCGCCCGGAGGAAGTGGCCAATGCCGTGCTGTTTTTAGCGAGTCCGGCGGCCGGTTACATCACCGGTCAAGTGCTAACGATTGACGGAGGAATGACCGGTTAGGTAGACTCCACCACCTTCCGCCCCGCGGTCTGTGGCCCGGTCCGTCCGGGATTCGGTGGGGAGAGGTGCTGCCGGAAGTTGGCATTGGATCTGGCATTGGATATTGACCGAGCTTACAGAAATCCTCTATCTTGTGGGGCTGATCTGTTTTACAACGACTGGTTGGTTTCCCGTCTGACATTGGGGACGTGGGGAGCTGTTTATATTTCGGCCCAAGTGGCCATGTTGCGAGGAGGTGACTGAAGGTGTCAGGTATTGCAGAACGCGTGATTGACATCGTGGCGGAACAGCTGGGAGTCGACAAAGAAAAAGTCACTCCAGACACATCGTTCGTCAACGATTTGGGAGCGGATTCGTTGGATACGGTCGAGTTGGTGATGGAATTGGAAGAGGAATTCGACATCAATATCCCCGACGATGCCGCCGAAAAGATTCAAACCGTAGGTCAGGCGATTGATTTCATCGAGAAGGCTCAAACCGCTTAACGCCCATTTCCTGCGGTACGGACAGAAGCATGAAACGACGAGTTGTCGTCACCGGGTTAGGCGTCGTCACGTCGCTCAGCTGTAAAGTTGACGATCTTTGGCAGCGTATTCTCGCCGGCGAGAGTGGTATTCACGAGGTTCGCCTCTTCGACACCACCGAATTCAAAGTCAAGTTCGGTGGTGACTTGTACGACTGGGACCCGGTTGAATATGTCTCAGCCAAGGACGTCAAACGCATTGATCGCTTCACGCAATTCGCCTTGGTCGCCGGCACCGATGCCGTCGACGACGCCGGCATCGACTTTGACAAATTGTCACGCTTCCGTTGCGGCGTGATCCTCGGATCGGGGATCGGTGGTCTGCAGGAGATCGAAACGCAAGTCGAACGACTGTTGACCAAAGGCCCCGATCGCGTTTCCGCGCTTACGATCCCGAAGCTGATGCTCAATGCCGCCGGCGGGAACCTCTCGATCAAGTATGGTCTGCGCGGTCCCAACTACAGCGTGGCCACCGCATGTGCCAGCGCGACCAATGCGATCGGTGACGCCTTCAAGGCGATCCAGGAAAACTGGGCCGACGTGATGATCACCGGGGGTACCGAAGCGGCACTGACGCCGATGGGGCTCAGTGGGTTTCAAAACATGCGCGCGTTGTCGATGCGCAATGAGGCTCCAACCCAAGCCAGCCGCCCGTTCGACGTCGATCGCGATGGCTTTGTGCTCAGCGAAGGTGCCGGACTGCTCGTGTTCGAAGAACTCGAACACGCCCGTGCTCGAGGCGCTCGGATCTACTGCGAAGTCCTCGGGTATGGACTCAGTGGCGACGGGGGGCACATCACGCAGCCGGATGAAGAAGGGACGGGGGCGGCCATGGCAATGTCGATGGCCTTGGATGACGCGAAACTCGGGCCGGGACAACTGGATTACATCAACGCTCATGGTACCAGCACTCCGTTGGGCGATAAGGCCGAAACCAATGCCGTCAAACGCGTCTTTGGTGAGGCGGCCAAGAAGTTGAGCATCTCCAGTACGAAAAGTCAGCTGGGACATTCATTGGGGGCTAGTGGCGGGATTGAGTTGGTGCTGAGCGTGAAAGCGCTACAACATCATGTCGTCCCTCCCACGATCAATCTGGAAACCCCCGATCCGGAATGCGATTTGGACTACACACCCTTACAACCTCGCGAGCGGCAATTGCGAACGGCGATGAGCAATAGCTTTGGGTTCGGTGGTCACAATGCATCGGTCATCATCGGGCAATTGTCGTGATTGCCCCTCGCCGGGTCCGCAAGTGGCCTTCGCCGCGTGCTAGCACCCTCTAGATTCGGGTTGCCCGGGACCGACCGAGTGACCTATACTCCCGCACCCAATTCATGGGGGTCCGAGATTGCCGGTCCACGTTCGAGTGGACCAACCGTAGGGTTCGCCGAGAGGAGGCGAAGGTGGGAGTCCGATCGATGCGACGTGCCAGATTTGAGATACTGATTGCCAACGTGATCTCGTTGACGCTGATCGTCGCGGGGGTAATGTCGAGCGGAGCAATGGGGCAGAATCCCGTCACTACCTATAATCCCCTGGCTCCGCTGCCGTTGCCAGCGGAACTGCCCGACGTAGCGACGTCAACCGCGGCCACAACTTCCGTCAGCAGCGTGGCGGAGCGAGGGGCCACAACCGTCGGTGCAAGTGCAGCTTGGAAGCTGAAATCGGTCGACGACGTGCGGGACGAGCAGGTACGACCGGCATCGGGACAGGGACCGCTTGATGACTTCGTACCTGCCGGATCGGGGTTAGCCGAAGGCGATACCGCTGCGAATAGTCCGGCGACCCGCGGCATTGCTCGCGTGTCGTCCGGAACCGGGACCTTGCCCAACGACGACGGCCAGGTGTGGCGAGAGTATGACATTACGGGCTTCACCGACCGGATCCAGGGGGAGCGGTCGGAGCAAGCGATCGTGGATTGGATCCTGCGGGAGACGGGAACGGAGGCATGGTTCGCGGATCCCGTTGGGTTGTTGTCCGCCAATCGCCAGGTGCTGCGGGTATACCATACGCCACAGATGCAGCAGGTGGTTGCGAACATCGTGGATCGATTTGTGCGGAAGGAGGCGTCGACCTACGCCTTTGGGGTGCGGCTGTGTACGGTGTCGAGTCCGAATTGGCGAACGAAGGCCTTTTCGCGATTGCGAGCGGTGCCGGTGCAGACGCCGGGTGTTGAGGCCTGGTTACTGTCCAAGGAGGATGCCGCGATTGTATTGGCGGATTTGCGGAAACGAACGGACTATCGCGAGCACAACACGCCGAATCTATTGATCTACAATGGTCATTCACAGGAATTGTCGCACAAGAGTCCGATGGCATATGTGCGGTCGGTGAATCCTCAAGGCGCGGGCTGGCCGACTCAGAATCTGGAAATGGGACAGGTGGAGGTGGGTTATCGGATGGCGCTGAGTCCATTGTTGTCCTTGGACGAGCGGACGATTGACGCGGTGATCAAGGTCGAATCGTCGCAGGTCGAACAATTGACCCCGGTGGCGATTCCGGTACCGACCATGGCCAACCCGAATCAACAGGTACAGATCCAAGTTCCGCAAACGAGTAGTTGGCGGTTGCACGAACGATTTCGCTGGCCAGCCGACCAGGTATTGTTAGTCAGTTGTGGGGTGGTTGCCAGTCCGAGCCCAGAGGGGGGGCGACGGGGAGCCCTAGGAGTGGGGGTGAACCGCGATGCACCGCGAGCCGATGCGTTGTTGTTTTTGGAGGGCAAAGGGGGGGTACCGTCCCGCAATCTTCCGGGGGAGAAATTGGAGACCGCGGCGGGTCTGAACTATCGGGGTCGTTACTAGTGGAGCAAAGCAATCGATTCTGGCCAATTGTGGAATGGTACGGGCCGACGTCGTGTTGGGAAGCGGTAGGGTGCACCACGTTCCGACTACGTTGGAGGCGGATCGGACATCTGCTAAGATAGGGGCCGTGCGTAAAGTCTGCGGCCAAGATTACAGAAACGATCCATGATTTCTTCTTACGAACCATGATTTCTTCTGACGAGCAACGGGTAGCCATCACGGGATTGGGCCTGATTTCTCCGCTAGGCAATACCCCCGGGCAACTGCATGACAGCTTAATGGCAGGCAGCTCCGGTGTCGGGCCGTTTCGCCGTTACTGGAACGAGGAGGCACCGATCCGCTTTGGGGCCGAGGCATGGGACTTTGAGGGGAAGATCGAAGATTTTGGATTGCTTGCCGATGGTGTGAAGAAGGCGATTCGCAAGGGATTAAAGCTGATGTGCCGTGAGATCCAAATGGGGGTCGCGTCGGCGCAGCGAGCGATCGCGGATGCGAGGTTGGAGCCGGCGACACTGGAACCTTCGTCGATGGGCGTGGTTTTTGGCTGCGACCACTTGCTTACGTCTCCCGAGGAATTCGTCGCGGGATTTCGGACCTGCATGATGGCGGCACCGACGCCGTCGGCTCACTGGGGCGACCGCGGTTTAGGAGAGGTAACGCCGCTATGGTTATTGAAGTATTTACCGAATATGCCTGCCAGCCACATAGCGATTTACAACGACATGCGTGGGCCGAGCAATTCTTTGACGTATCGCGAGGCATCTTCGAACATTTCGATAGCAGAATCGGTGCAGACGATTCGACGGGGTAGCGCCCAGGTGATGCTGGCTGGAGCGACGGGAGGGTGTCTACATCCATGGCGGATGTTGCAGCTGGCGATGCAGTATCAATTGGCCGATGCCGCTGGGGAACCGGGTCGTGCGAGCCGTCCGTTTGACCACGGTCGTACGGGGGCGGTGTTGGGAGAAGGAGCGGCGACGCTGGTGCTGGAGAACCGGGAACATGCGTTGGCTCGTGGGGCGACGATCTACGGAGAAGTCCTTGGGTCGGGTTCGTCGGTGGCATTGAATCGCAATTCGGTGGCACGAGCGGATGTGGCGGTACAGAACGCCATCGCGGCGGCACTGCGAGCAGCCCGGCTGCGACCGGAGCAGATCGACCACTTGCATGCCCACGGCCTGGGGACCGACCGGGCGGATATTGACGAGGCGCGTGGGATCGCGGCGGTATTTGGGCCCGATAGCCGCCTGCCGGTTGTGGCGGCCAAGAGCTATTTCGGTAATTTGGGTGCGGCAAGTGGGTTGGTGGAACTAATGGCCAGCCTGCTGGCCTGCCGAAGTGGCCAGTTGTTTCCGACACTCAACTATGAGCAGATCGATCCGGCGTGCCCGTTAGCAGTCGTGACCGACAACCAGAAATCCGCTGGAAGAGTCTTTCTCAACCTGAACGTCACGACAATGGGACAGGCGGCTGCGGTCATTATCCGTGCCCAATGACGCCACACCGCCATGCGCGCCCGGCTCCGCCCCAGGTTGACACCCTCATCGTAGCCCGATATTCTAGCGGGATTATCAACATCATTGGTTGAAGTAAGTTGTGTTGTCGAAACGGTTTCCACGCAATAGGGCGGGGAGCGAAGCTGGCTGGGGGAGTTCGGGCAGGGTAGTTCGAGTCGGTTCGGCCTGGTAGCTAGTCTGGTAGGCACAGCTAGTCTGGTAGGCACAGTGCAACCGCCGGGTGCTGCAATAAGCGGAGTCCAGGGGGCCCCTTTTGTCGCATGCCGCGGGTGGCGTATTGCGCTATCCGCGAAGCGTAGCAACGGCTAGGCCAGTATCGGCAGACCAGTATTGGCAAATGAATGGGCACAAATAGGCACGAATCAACAAGATTGTCGCGGCGGGTCGTCAGTGGTTGTGGACGGGTTTCGGCGGGTATCGGGGCAGTGGGGTTGAGAATAACGTGCGAGCGGGGTCGTCAAGGGCGACTGGTTCCTTAGGTGAAACGGAGATGGCATGAATCCGAACGAGGTGCTGCGAATCGTAGATGCGATTCATCGCGACAAGAACATCGACCCGGAGATTGTCTTTCAGGCGATCGAAGCGGCGCTGGTGTCGGCTGCCAAGAAACAGTACGGCGACGAACGTCAGATCCAGATCGTGATCAATCGCAAGGACGGCACGATCCAGGCCTTTTGTGACGGCAAGGAGTTGGATCCGGAGGAGACGGCGGGGCGGATAGGAGCTCAGACGGCCAAGCAGGTGATCATTCAGAAGATTCGCGAGGCCGAACGGGATGCACTATTCGAAGAGTATGCGGAGATGGAGGGGCACATGGTCAGTGGCGTGGTTCAGCGGGGCGAAAGCCGAACCACAACCGTGTCACTAGGCAATTTAGAGGCGATCCTGCCACGCGGGGAGCAGATCCCGGGCGAAAGTCATCATGCGAACGAGCGAATTCGAGCGATTGTGTTTGACGTGCGAAAAGAGGGGAGCCGGGTGAAGGTGATTCTCAGTCGTACGCATCCCAAGCTCGTGCAACGATTGTTCGAACAAGAGATCCCAGAGATTGCCGAAGGCGTGATTCGGATCGAGGAGTTGTCGCGTGAGCCGGGATATCGCAGCAAGGTCGCGGTCAGCAGTTCGGATCAGCGGATCGATTGCGTGGGTGCCTGCGTGGGGGTGCGTGGGAATCGGATCAAGAACATTGTGGACGAGCTGGCGGGTGAGCGGATCGACATCGTACGTTACAGCGACGATATGCAGGTGCTGATCCCTAATGCGTTGCAGCCGGCGGAAGTCGATGAGGTGATTCTCTGCAAGATGATGGGACGGGCGATTGTGTTGGTCCGCGAGGACCAACTATCGCTGGCAATTGGACGCCGTGGCCAGAATGTGCGGCTGGCC
>JAGQPD010000164.1 GCA_020426865.1 Planctomycetales bacterium | reverse complement strand
CTTGCCGTCCGTCGGCATCGGTAAACGAGAAACCAAATACCATCGGCCCAAAGGATTCGGTATTGAGTCTCCCCTTTGCGGTGGCATAGCCGTCGCCGTAACGAACACCAAGCAACCGCGCCGGTTCGTCTCCGATATTCTTTAATTCGACTAGAAACGTCATCGCCCGGCTGTCAGAAAACGGCTCGTAGAATTCGGCGTTTGCAACGTCCGCATCGGACGCGTGGGGCACATCGTCGTCGGTCTCCGGAGAGACCACTGTCAAGCGACAAGCAATTCCGTGCGATTCAGCACCAAAGGGACGATCGTCCCCTGCTGCGCGAAAACCAACGAATAACAAAGCCCATACAGCGCCACATGTGGTCAGATGATTGATCGTCATCGCTACCCTCGTTTTTCGGATCGGTACCGACGAACCCATCTTCACGACCGATAAGCAAGATGATCCGCCACGGCTTGCTCCAGTGGGGCTGCGTCCGGATCGCAGAACCCCAGATGTAAATGCCTCCGCCATCCTTCGGCGTACTCGAAGGTTCCCGACAATTTGCCAATCTCGTGCAGCAGTTGTTTCATGGTCTCGAGGTAGGAATCCATGGCTTGGCTTTCGTCGAGCCACGATCTTTGACTCTCATGGCAACCGAGAAGTTCCAGTTTTCTCACCATCAAGTCCCCCACGTCGACAAACAGATCGGGATGCACAGGATTGCCAAGTGCATCGCAATTGCCGTGCGGTTGAGCATGATAGACAGTCACGGATTGCCCGATGGCCGGTCGCGGTGGGTCGACCGTAAAATTCGGCATTCCACGTGCGAATGCTGCGGTTACCGCCAACCGGCAGGCATTGATGTGGTCCTCCATGTAGTCCTGTGGAGAATGGGTCAGCATGATGGTCGGTGCGACCTCGCGGACAATCGACGCGACACGCAGCAAGGTATCGCGGTCGTAGAAGATTTCGAGATCATTGGTCAAGCTCTCATGAAAGGTAGCCCCCATCAATCGCGCTGACTTGATCGCTTCGCTGCGCCGGACGCTAGCGGTAGTCTCAGCGTCATGCTTCGTGGAACCGCAACAACCGTTGGCGATATTCAGATAATGGAGCGAGTAACCGGCCTGGGCCAGCCGCAACATCGTGCCACTCATGACAAATTCTATGTCATCCGGATGTGCCGCGATCGCCAACACTGCCGGCCGTGCATCTTTCATGTCCTTCACCTGCCAGAATTAGTGCATTTCTGCGTCACATGTACCGATGCCATGACGATAGAAATGAAACTCCACATTCGGGTGATCCGCCAACAACGACATGGGGACGGCTGCATCCGGCAACTGTTTTCCGACCATGAGTGTCGTGAGTCGCATGCCGAACGGGTTGTCATGACACCCGGCCTGCCAGATCGAAACCTTCTCGGCCTTCCATGTCTCCACTGGACCAACGGTAATCGCCTGACGTGGCACGTTCGTGACGACTCCGCCGCCCGAAGTTCTGGCATTTTGAATTATCGTCATTGGGTGCAGGTCGACAACGCGAGTACCGAGTTGGCGGTATTCTTCTGGTGTAGGGGGGTAGTCGAGATATCGTCCATGGCGACGCACGGGGTCGTTAAACGCCCAATGCTTGACTTCCCCCTGCCCTCCCTGCATCACAACACAACGAACGGTATCGAAAATTGACGAATACGCGGCCGTATAGGTCGAGGGAAAATGCAGGTTTTCCTCCGGCATGCGCAAATCGGGCCGCATTCGATCAAAGCATAATTCGCGGTCGGCCTTCTCAAAACTGAACGGAAAGTCCGATCCAACCGCCTTGCCGTCGATGACCCATTCG
>JAGQPD010000163.1 GCA_020426865.1 Planctomycetales bacterium | reverse complement strand
CGGCGACTGGGTGATCGCCGTCGTTATCGAGCTCAGCCGCTGTAATCCCATGTCATTCTTTACGACCCTCTCATACTACCGCCCGTGCGCACCGCCGCCAGTAACGGCCGATGATCTCTCGCGAATCATCGCAGCCATTTGCAGCACCGACACCCTAACCGACGACGGTTTTCGTTGGCTTAGCGTCAAATTTGGCGAGTCAATCGTCCAAGACGACAAGGGCACTACCTGGAAAGAAGAGAAGGTTCCTGGCATCTCAGCGATCCATGACATAGAATGGGATATTGACTTGTCGGATGATCCAACACCGCACGAGATGATCGGCGTTTTGGCTTCAAATCAAGATCGCATCTACCGAGCGCAAATAGCACTTGGAAGGCCAAACGAGGATGTCCTTCGTCCGATCACCCGCGAGAATTCACCGGAGAATGAAATCGACTATTGTCCCGATGGGTTATCGATTAACGTTGGGCCGATAGAGTGTTATGATCTGAAAACCGACCAACCACTACATGTCGGCTGGATCAGTCTTGACCTGTCCGGCGGTGGCTATCTCTTTCCTTGGACCTTTCGCGATGTGTGCGACCGAATCCAAAGGGCGTCTGAAATCCAACGTCTCACGGATGTTTGCCGATCATTCTGGCCCGTTGATGCGCAAACTCCAGAGCGTCGCATCACCCAATTGCGGAGAAAATTCAGTGATCTGTGGCCGTATGATGAATTCGACAGACCTTGGGATTGGTATTGGGGATTGCGAGAGACCGGCTGAATAGTACTGCGAACGCCCGATAACAAAGGCGTGCACCCGAGCAGCAGATCGGGGCGGGATCAGGTTGGAAAGTCACTTGGCCGCTGCCGGGTGACGCCCACCGTTCTGCCGTGAAGATGATGAATGGATACGTTTGACGACACACAACGACCGTTCCCGCTCTTTAAAGCACCAATTGCCCACGCGGCGCTCGATGGCCCCGGCGAATGTGTGCGATGTGGCAAACACGTCGGGACGCGATTCCAAGATGCTTGCTACGATTGCTTCCGCACCGGCGAACTGGACACGGTTATGGACACCGAATTCGGAATGGTCACTCGCGATGATGCAACTGCTGGTCGTACGCATGGGATTCCGCTCAACGATCCGTCCGCCCTAAACGGATATACGCTGACTCAACATCCCATCGATCCTCGCTTTCCCGACGACCGCTGGTATCACGTCCACATTGATCCCGGGCACCTTGCTGAACTGCTCCGAACTCCGAAATATCATACTTGGCAAGGAGAAACATGGCTTTTCTGCTGCCAACGTCCGATGGTCTTTCGTGGCTCCTTGCCTGCCGACATCTTCACCGATGACCCTGATCTGCTACCATCTGAGATAGAAAAATTCCTTGACGCACCAGACTGGAAACAGACGGTTGAAGACGGTCACGGATCGCACACCTACTACGTTTTCACATGTTCTGTTTGCGGTGCACTTCGCCACCACGACGACTGCGATTGAAACCGAAATACGGCAGAACCATCGCGTGCACCGGAGTACGCGAGCCGAGCGTTTTGGCAATTGAGAATTTATCGCGCGTACCCGGTGACGCGTAGCGTTATTCCTCAACCCCACCACGCACAAGAAAGACCAATGGACGGTGAATTCGTAAAATGGGCGATTGCTTGCGGTGGATGGTTAATGGCTGTGCTCCTCGCGCTCCTTGGCTACCTTGAACGTCGCGCGAATCAGCAATCAGAATTGCTACTCAAGACCGTCGCATACTTCGAAGGCAAGACGCAAAAACGAAGCGTCGGCATCGCACTTGTCGAAGGGTTGCTCAATAAAAACCCCAAGCATCGCGATGTACTGGTTCCGCTACTGACAAATCAATTCGTTTACCTATTGCTTCATCCAGATGTAACTGAATCGGTACACGAAGAACGGAATCTCATTCGAATCTACAACCTGCTGACCGACACTCCAAATCTGAAGCAAGCTCATTATCATTCATGGTGTGAAATCGCGGACGCGATCGGACGGCGATCAGGTGGTGAACGCTCCGGCATCACAATTACAGAACCAACTCTGAATCAATGGCGCAAGAATCTCGGAATCCCAAAAGAGGAATGACAAAAAAATGCACGAGCGAACTGGAAATGGTCTGGAAACGAGCGGGGGTAGATCCCGCCTGAGTAACTGTTAGCCGCAGGCTCAGTATCGAGTTTTGCAGCCAGCGTATAAGGCACCCGCCGAAGTCGCTGGCTGAAGCGTAAACAGAAAGGTAGCGAGGATGAAAGGCAGGGACTGGCTGTCCCGCCCTGAACGGTATTGAGCTCCGAAAACTTGTAACTGTTGGATTCTGCCCAAGGTTTGTGCATGCTGGAAGGCAATATCCCTCGTCGCGCCAAGGCAAGTGGCGAAGGAAGACCCGGAGTCGAAGGCCCATTCGCGCTAACCATCACGTTCCCAGAGCAACCAGTGAGACCCAGAGGTTCTTGAACTGACATGAAGTCCAATCATGGTAGCCTCGAGTATGCCTAACGAGCTGAAGAAGCAAGAGCGGCAAATGACTCTCTGGGAGTCGGAGTCGGATATAGTACCGTTGACGGTTGCGGTTGACGTAACCGAAACGAAACCGGGTAACTCCGGCGCAGGCAAGGTCCGACAGCCAACACGCGATTCAACCGAGCCGACCTCCAGACGCGGTGCTGGATCAGGGTTCCGCGCCCGGCTGGAACGCATCACTCAACGGGCAGAACGCGACCGCACCGCCACGTTCAACAACGTCTATTCGCTGTTGACCTGTGAGCTGCTGCACGAAGCATTCTGCCAACTCAAGCCCGGCAAAGCACCGGGCGTCGATGGTCAGTCACTGGAAGACTACCGAGCCAACCTGACTGCCAACCTGCAGTCGCTGTTGATTCGGCTCCATCGACAGACTTATCGTCCCCAACCGAGTCTTCGACGCATGATCCCCAAGGGAGATGGAAAGTTCCGTCCGCTGGGTATCGCCTGTATCGAAGACAAAATCGTTCAGCGAGCAGTGGTCGCGATCCTGGAACGCATCTACGAAGTCGATTTTGTCGATTCCTCGTACGGATTCCGCCCGGGTAGAAGCTGCCATGACGCTCTGAGTCGTCTTGGCGAGATCATCACCCGCGGACGCGTGAACTTCATTTCGGACGCAGACATCAAGGGCTTTTTCGACAACGTCCGTTTCGAGCACCTCATGGAGTTGCTTCGCAAGCGGATCGTCGATCCCCGGATGCTGCGACTGATCGAGAAGTTCCTGCACGCTGGAGTGATGGTCGACGGCAAAAGGGAGGAAACGGAACTGGGAGTTCCCCAGGGCTCGAGCCTTTCTCCGTTGCTGGCCAATGTCTACCTGCATTACGTGCTGGACGACTGGTTTGAAAACGTGGTCCGTCAACACCTTCGAGGTGAGGCGTCGATCGTTCGTTATGCGGACGATTTCATCTGCACGTTCGAGTACGAGTCGGACGCGAAACGTTTTCAGGAAGCGTTGCGTAAGCGACTGGGACGATACGGCTTGGAGTTGGCCGAGGAAAAAACGAAATTGCTCCGGTTTGGCCGTTTCGCCGCCCGCGACAACCAGCGGCAAGGCGAGTCGGCACCCGGTACGTTCGACTTTCTCGGCTTCACGCATTACTGCGGCAAGAGCCGCGCAGGCAAGTTCAAACTGAAGAGGCGTACGTCGAAGAAGAAGTTTCGGCAGAAGGTGTCCGCGTTGAAGGACTGGTTTCGGACGCAACTGACGACTCCGATCGGAGAAGTCTGGCCGCTGCTGAACCAGAAGCTGCGAGGACACTATCAGTACTACCATGTCAATGACAACTGGCAGTACGTGAGCAAGTTTCGCGAAGCGGCTCGGCGTCTCGGTCTCCGCTGGATGCGTCGTCGCAGCCAGAAGGGCCAGACGAGCTGGTCCGCCTATGCGAACTGGTTGAAACATTATCCTTTGGCGGTGCCTGGCAAAGTGACGGACTTGATTGCGATGGCCCGAACGAACGGATAAAGCGTGGGAGTGACAGGTGTTGGTTGGGAGCCGGATGCGTTAACGGCGCACGTCCGGTTCTGAGAGGGTTTTGATGAACAACGCGGCAAGGATCAGATATTGTGACACCACAAGGGAGAAATCCGTGGACAACAGGGAACACAAACCGTATCCTAAACCTCGAAGACATCATTACTACTCGCCCGGAGTTGCCGACCGGGCTGAATTTGAAGTCAACGTCACTGGCGGCAACCCGGTGATTTTGGACGTTCGTCGCCTCACCGCACCCACACCAAATGTCCGAATTGCTTTACAAGTGCATGACGAAAGCGACCACTGCCGAGGGCGACCAGCGGAAGTACGGTCCCAACTGGGTTACATCACGTCGGGGTTCCCTAAAGATCTTCGATAATCATCTTGAATGTGGAGGTTGGCGAATCGAATACAACGAAATCAAAGATGCTGTCCTGTGTTCGTTTCGATCGTTTTTCCTTCGGATTCCCGGATACATATTGACAGTCGAGACAAATGATCGGACATACCACTTCGGGCTGAACGGGTGGGGCAAATTCTGGACGGGTGACCTCCCGTTCGAGACAAGACGCGAGAAGGGAAAACTTGGGTTCACGTGGTTCAGTATCACCGTGCGTCTGGTCCTAGTCGGATACACTGGTTACCTGTTGTGGCAATGGTTGGCCAATCGTTGACGGCGAACACGTTACCACGAGAAAACGGCGACGAACCATCGCATGCACGGGAGTGGCGGTGGCCAGTCGGTTTTGAAATCAAAGTCAACTCCCGCCACCCCGTGATGCGGGGCGTTCGTCGTATGATACAATTCTCCCATGGACATTGTTTACGTCGAAACGACCGTCGTGGGGCACATTGCGGGGCGATTGCATCCCGATCCGGGGATCGCCGCGCGTCAGCAGATAACGCGAGCTTGGTGGGCAACCGCTCCAAACCGATACCAGATCGTTTTATCTCAACTCACGTTGGATGAGTGCGGCGACGGTGATTCCGCCGCGGCATTGGAGCGGCTAGACGTCATACGCAACGTGCCGCTCCTTGACGAGACACTTGAAGCCGAGTCCTTGGCCAATCTGCTGATCGCGCGACTTGCGATTCCGGTGTCTCAACCGCGCGATGCGTTGCACATCGCTACCGCGGCTGTTCACGGCGTGCAATTCATCGTCACGTGGAATTTCAGGCACATCTTGAATCCGCATCTCCAAAACAGAATTGCGGACACTTGCCGAGAAGCCGGGTATAATCCACCAGTGATTTGTACACCAGAGCAATTGAGGGCAACAGAAAATGACGACTGATCCTAACGACGAGATTCTTGCCATTAAACGAAGGCTCTCCGACCAATTCCAGAACGACGTCCACTTGATCGCCGAACATACCCGGCAGCGACAGCAGCAGTCAGGTCGCAAGGTGTTGCACCTTCCACCGCGATTGATCCCCACGCACCCGACGACGAACAAGCCGATGCACGGGAGCGGCGAAGCAGACGTTGTTCAAGAGGAAAATCCCCCGTCGCCGCCCCGTGATCGGTAGCGTTCGTCGACAACAACATAGGAATTGCACATGCAAATGTCTTTCGAAAGATACGCCCGTGAAAAGCTTGCACCTTCGTTGGCGTCCCACGGTTCACCGAGCGTTCTCCTGCTAACTTGTATGGACTATCGCTACGCACATCGAATTATTCAGGTAATGGATGGATTGGACCTGCGACAGAAATACGACGTCTTCGTCTTGGCGGGCGCTGCCGCGGGTTCGAATCAAGTGAAGGGGTGGCGGGAAACCCTTGTCTCGCATATCCGCACCGCGCGCAAAATTGGCCATCCAATCGAAAAACTTGTCGTTCTAGAGCATCGTGACTGCGGTGCATACAAACACTTTTTTCAATTGTACTGGGATCAAGTCACTCCCCCGGTTGAACAGGCAAAGCATCAAGAGCAAATTGACATCTTTGTTCAGGATATGAAGAACGAGTTCTCAAGCGAGATCCCAAACCTTGAGATTGACTCTCTTCTTCTCACACGCGATGAAGATGACGAACTGCCAACGTGACCGCAGCACGAGCGACGAAATCGGGTAGCCGCGGCCATTG
>JAGQPD010000162.1 GCA_020426865.1 Planctomycetales bacterium | reverse complement strand
GTTTGCGCCAGTTCACTGATGCTGTATACCGTTCGCGGAAGATTGTTTTCCACTGACGAATCGATAACGTCGAGCTACCTGTGGGCCTGTTTCTGGATGGTCGGGTTGGGCGTTAGTGCTGGGTTGTTCCATGTGCCGCTGGAGGCCTACATGCAGCATCGATCGCCCAAGAAGAGTCGTGGAGCGATATTGGCGGCGAGCAATTTTCTTACCTTTTCCGGCATTCTTTTGGCCTCTGTCGCCTTCTGGGTATTGCGGCACCCGTGGCCGTCGGGCGGAGCCATACCATCCGCCGATGGAGCGAATGCCGTGCAGGGAGGAGACGGTGTCGTGTCAGCTGGGGTTGGCGTGTTGTGTAGCCCGCAGCAGGTGTTCTTGATCTGTGCCCTGTTGACGATTCCGGTGTTGATGTACATCTTGTGGCTCATACCGCAGGCCTCGTTGCGATTTGTGGTGTGGTTGCTCAGTCGGATCTTTTACCGCATTCGCATTCATGGTTTGGAGAATGTCCCGGAAGAGGGCCCGGCCCTGATCGTTCCCAATCACGTAAGTTGGCTTGATGGAATCCTCGTCCTGTTGGCCACGACGCGACCGGTGCGGATGCTGGTGTTTGCGGGGAATTTCCAGCAGAAGTGGCTGCAACGGCTGGCGTTGCAATGGGGCGCGATCATGATCGAGCCAGGGCCGAAAAAGATCATTCAAGCGTTGCGGACGGCCAATAAGGCGCTCAAGGACGGCGAACTGGTCTGCATCTTTCCGGAAGGGGGGATTACTCGTTCGGGGCAACTGCTGGCGTTCCGCCCCGGGATCCTCAAGGTCCTCGAGGGGAGCGGAGCACCGGTGATTCCGGTCTATCTCGATGAGCTATGGGGCAGTATCTTTAGCTTCGAACGGCGGCGGTTCTTTTGGAAGCTACCTCGTCGTCTCCCCTATCCCATCACGATCTATTTCGGGACGCCGATTGAGAATGTCGAAAACGTCCATCAAATCAGGCAAGCAGTTCAAGAATTAGGAGCTGAGGCGGTGCAGCAACGACAAACTCCCATGTTGAATGTCACTCGAGCGATGGTCCGTCATTGCAAGCGACGGAAGTTCGCGCCCAAAGTCGCCGATTCCAGTGGGGAAGAGAGCAACGGTGCCAATGCCTTACTGCGGACCCTGATCTTGCGACGTTTGCTCGCGCGGCATGTGTTGCAGTCGGACGAGCAACATGTCGGCGTTCTGTTGCCTCCGTCGGTTGGCGGAGTGTTGGTCAACATGGCGTTGGCGCTGGATCAACGCGTGTCGGTGAATCTCAATTACACCGTTGGCTCCGAAACGCTGAACTACTGTATTTCTGAGGCGGGCATCAAGCATGTGCTGACGAGTCGGCGCGTGATGAGTAAGCTGGATTTGAAGCTGAACGCCGAACTCGTCTACCTCGAGGACCTCAAGGATAAGGTAACACTTGGCGACAAAGTGTGGTCTGCGTTGGAAACGTTTGTGTTGCCGTCATGGTGGGTAGAGCGTAGCCTCAAACTACAGGACATTGCCCCCGACGACGTGGCTACTGTCATATTTACGTCTGGATCGACCGGGATACCCAAAGGGGTGATGTTGACGTATCGAAACGTCAGCACCAATGTGGAAGCGATCGAGTCGGCGATTCATCTAGGTGCCGGCGATGTGGTACTGGGGATCCTGCCCTTTTTTCACTCCTTCGGCTATACGGTCACCATGTGGACCCCGATGGCGACCGCGGTCAAAGGGGTCTATCACTATAGCCCACTGGATGCGAAACGCATTGGTCAGCTTGCCGAAAAACACAAGGTTACGATCCTCCTGTCGACGCCGACCTTCTTGCGATCCTTCCTGCGGCGTTGTACGCCGGAACAATTCCGAACGATCGAGGTGATTGTGACGGGTGCCGAACGGTTGCCCCCTGCCCTGGCCGATGCGTTTGAAGAGAAATTCAAGGTCCGACCTGTCGAAGGCTACGGCTGCACCGAGACCGCTCCTTTGGTGTCGGTCAACATCCCCCCAAGCCGCCAAGAGAATAAGTATCAGGAGGAAGCCAAGGAAGGTACGGTGGGACGGCCTGTTCCCGGTGTCTCCGCCAAGATCGTGCACTTGGAAACCGGCGCGGATCTGGGAGTGGATCAACCCGGCATGCTGTTGATCAAAGGTCCGAATATCATGAAGGGCTACCTCAATCAACCGGAGAAGACGGCCGAGGTCATCCGTGATGGCTGGTATGTGACTGGCGACGTTGCCGTGATCGACGACGACGGCTTTATTAAGATCACAGGGCGCGAAAGTCGGTTTTCGAAAATTGGCGGCGAAATGGTGCCACACGTGCAAATCGAAGAGGTCCTCTGCGATCTGATCGGTCGCGACGAAGAGTCAGTACAAAAAGCTGTTGTTACGTCGGTGCCTGATCAAGCCAAGGGGGAACGACTCGTCGTCCTGCATGTGCCGATAACTCAGTCTCCCGAAGAGCTTCGTGACGGGCTCACGCAAGCCGGCTTGCCCAATCTATTTATCCCGTCGGTCGATAGTTTTTTCGAAATCCCCGCGATGCCGATATTGGGGACCGGGAAGCTGGACCTAAAGGAGATTCGTCAGAAGGCGCTGGACATTCTGGGGATCTGCCACGATTAACTGGACCGAGGTTGTTGCAAGTACCGACCGATTGGCAGCAGCGAATTGCGGTCCAAAAGCACCTTGGCCTGCTTCGCTTCGGCGGAACCGGGAGCGATCGCGATCACTCGTCGCGCATATTTCATCGCCTCATCCGGATACTCTGTAAGATAGAGTTTCGCCAGGAACAGATAACGCTCGGCCTGTTGTTCGGCGGAAGTCTCTCCGACCGCTTGCGGTTCCCAACTGCTGGCCATCAGCGTCATCGACTCCGACCCCACCACGGCGGGCATCTTGTCACGGGTCTCAACAATTCGGTCGCAGGCGCGACGAGCCGCTTCACTGTCGGGATACTGGGTGGCGATACGCTGGTATGCCGCATGCGCGCGTTGCCAGTCATCACGAGCCTCGAAGACCTCTCCGCGGACGAGGTCGGTCGCCTGCAGCACTGCTTCACGCGTCGATCCGCCGTCGCGATACTTTTCAAACAGCTGTCGGGCTCGCGATCGCAATGCAGGAAGGTTCTCAGTTCCCAGGTAGAAGTGCGCCAGATCGATAGCCGCGTCAAGTCGCTTCTGTGGATCAAGCAATCGCTGCTCAACCCGCTCAACGCTGCGATCGATTTCATTCATCAATTGACGGCGCAAGACTCTGCCCTCAAAGGCCACCCGCGCAAAGCTGTTGTCGAAGCAATCGTCCTGCAAATGATTCAACGCTTTCAATACGCTACCGGAATCCGCCAAACGTCGAGCATTATCGACCGCTTGCGCGACCTCGGTGCGCTTAGCGGTGTCCATCGCCCGCCCCGATTGTGTGCTGACTTGGTCCAACATCGTTGCCAATGCCGGAGCTTTCACCAGCCCCTCACACGTATTCAACAGCTGGCCGTCCGGTCGTACCAAGTAGATCCGCGGCACCATTCGCATCGCGACGGGATATCGCTGAGCGAATTCGTGGAACTCCCGCGCATTAACGACGAGGTCCAAACGGATGAATTGGCCGATGCGGGCTTGCACGGCAGGATCCTGTTCCAAGATCGACTTTTGGACCTGGCAGGGTTGACACGTCGGGCTGGTGACCAACACCATCAACGGCCGCCCCTCTTCTCGGGATGTCGCAAGTGTGTCGTCGATCAATCCGTCCGCCGCTGCCGTCGGACCAAGTGCGACGCCCATGAGCCATGCCGTGCAACAGAGCAGGATCCCGTTGGTCAGTGACCGAGCGGTAGCCAAGGGACGCGAGTCCAGGATGGTTCGGGGTGTCAGATCAATTTGCATCAGATCAATTTGCATTCCGGGCGTCCTGAGGCGGGGCGGGAGGGTGTTGTTTGAGAGGGTTTATCTGTCTTGCCTTGTTTGCCAAATCTAGTTGGACTGCCAATTCTTCCAGAATAGCATGGCAACACAAGGCGCCAGACTAAAAAATTGTCGAAAAGGGGGCAACCTGCGATTCCCTACGCAGCTGGCAGAGAAATGGTTTGGTCGGAAACCGGAAATTCGTGGCTCGGCGGCGCGTAATCCATCGTGCCAAGTGAAAACAAAACTGAAAAACAAATTTTCGCGACCCAAAGCCTAAATCTTTTCTTGGCAAGAGATGGAAAAACCGGGGTAAATTCGC
>JAGQPD010000006.1 GCA_020426865.1 Planctomycetales bacterium | reverse complement strand
CTTGCTCGATGGCGCACGAGCAGCGGCGAATACATTCCACCGAGCGACTTTATCCCGGTGGCCGAACAGACGGGCTTGATTCTTCCATTGGGAGAAGTGGTATTTCAATTGGCCGCCGAACAGGCCTGCCGGTGGTTCCGTCAGGGGATTGCGCCCCATATTGCCGTTAACGTGTCACCACACCAACTGCGGCATCCCCGCTACATCGAACAACTCGACGACGTGCTCAAGCAGACAGGAGCGTCGGCAGATTGGTTTGAATTGGAAATCACTGAGTACGCCATGATGGACGATGTCGTTCACGCCGTCTCGGTGATCGAAACCTTGTCCGCGCGCGGGTTTCGCGTCGCGATCGATGACTTCGGTACCGGTTACTCCTCGCTTAGCTACATCAAGTCTTTTCCCATCCACACACTAAAAATCGACTTGTCGTTCGTCCGCGATGTTACCCATGACTTCCAGTCCAACGCGATCGTTCGCTCCATCGTATCGCTGGGAACCGGCTTGGGGCTGACCATCGTCGCCGAAGGTGTCGAGACCGCCGAACAAGCGTCCGTACTGACAGAGGCCGGTGTCAGTATCTTGCAGGGGTACTACATCGGAAAACCAATGTCGGCTCAACAGTACGAATCCTGGCTCGAAGAACAGGTCGGCAAGACATGGCCGTTTGTGGTCCAATAGTCGCCAATGCCTTCCCTCGACGTGTTTGGCGGACCGAGGCAACCGCTTAAAAAGTCACCGACATCCCGTTCATCGCCAATTCCAGAATGGTGGCAAAGCCGCCAATCTCCGTCTTCGGCAAACGTTCCACTGTCGGTTCGTCATCGGGACTCCCCGTGCTGCACGTCCGATGACAAACCGAACATAGAATCACTCGCCCGCCGTCGTCCTGGAATTGTGAGATCAGATCCGCCAGCGGAGGAAACCCTTGCACGGTAATTCCCCGAGCACTGCCGCGGTAACCCCAGATCGCGCCGTCGCTGGTCAAGAACACGATCGCATCGTGTCCCATCGCCAATGCCGACAAACCGCACGAAAACGCCATCGTCGCGTTGCGCCCATTGTCCGATTTGCCGACGGTCAAAATGACGACGACGTTTTGTTTATCGTTCGACATGACGTAGGTCGTTCCTATACCGAAATAAGAAAGGGGCCGTTAGCGAAATGGATACGCCATTGGATGTGCCATCGACGACATCGCGCGCACTCAACAAATTACGATTGATCCTTAAGTATGATCACCGCGCGTTGGATCGAATCGAGTTCCTCATAGGATTCAATGGAATGCCCCATCCGCCGAGCCCACGCCTCAAGATCCGGCTTGAATGCCAAATCGGTCGCGGTAACTTCGATCGTCTTGCCCGGTCCCAGCGAACGGGCTGTTTTGGTCAGTTCCACGATGGGCATCGGGCAATTCAAGCCCTCACAGTTCAGCTGAAAATCAATTGTATTCATCGGTATCCGTCTCGAATGCTGGCCACGTACGAAGCAAACTGTAAGGTCCCATCGTCCAGTTCGCTTTTCTGTCATCAATGAACGCTAGCAGGTTCACGTGGATTCTCGTTCGCCAATAATGCTTTTGTCGATTGTACGGGTATTGAGATCGATATTTGGCAAAACCACCGGCAAAAGGCTTGGCCGCATCGTATCGGTTAACGCGGGGGCGAATCGCTTCTGTGCCGCATCATGACCCGCGTCCGGGATCGAAGAGCTTGAGCAACGGTTTTCAGGGTTGCGAAGCGCGCGAAGTTCAATAGCGGCGGGGCCTCGCGGTAGGTCGGCGGCAGCTGGACGAGCTGCAATTCCTCAACGTCTGTGTACAATGCAGCCAGCAGGCACCACACGGCGGATTCATCCTCCCCGCGCAACTGCACCTGTGACGCGGAAATGTTACTTTCCGCCCGAATGGCCTCGATCGCACGGCACACGTCCCAGACCCGCATTCCAGCGATCGTCTGCCCAAGCAAAACGTGTCGCCGCTCGATGTGAACCCGAGCTCGCTGATCGACAGTCCATTCGGTCGGGCCGATGCCTCGTGGTGCAATACCGATCCACGTGGCCAATTCCTCTGGCGGAGCCTCTACCGACGCTAGAAACGCATTGAGCTCGTCGTTGGTTGCCGCAATTCCGTTCCCCGATTCGGTTGCCCCCCGGTCCGCATCCAAGTTCGCTGCGGGGATGCCGGGAAACTTTTGTTGAAGTGCTGCCATACGTCGTTCCCACGTTACTTGGTCGAGACACTCAACCACACAACTTGCTGCGTCGGCATGCACGTCGCCCGTAGCCTTTACTGGCACGCGGTCCACGACGTACAGCGGCAATCGATAGGGTGCTTGGCTCGTGAATTCGAACACTCGCAGGCGAAATGATTCGGCGGTTGCGTCCGCCACCAGTTGCACGTCGAGCGGTTCTTGCTCGCTTTCGTCGCCCGGCCACCCGCCGAAAACGTGGTGGCGCAAACGTTGAGCGAGCGCGTCACGAGTTGCCAACGATCGGCTCTCCGGTGGATCGTCCGCAAATGGTGGCACAAACGTCTCGTGCACCAAGGAATTGATTTGATCTGTCGGCAACGAATCGAAGACCCTCAGCTCTGTCGGCTCGAGCAGCTTTTCCGCCGGGATCGAGATCAATGGTTCGTCTCCCTTAAGCCAACGATTCATCCATTGGAACGCGTGCACTCGCAGCTGCTGCGTATCTTTGTGCGGGCCCTCGCAAATGTGCAAACCAAGCTTGTCCGCTGCGCCGTAAAGTTGGTAGATGCGACGCGTCTTTACGTAAACATCATAGACGCCATCTAGCGGAAAGATGTCATCCTTGTCCGTATTGGAGATCAACAGTGGGCGCGGTGCGACAAGCGCGGCGACCGTGGGGAAATCCCAGCGATAGGTGTTGACCATATACATACAATCGCAATGGCCCTCGATGCAGCCATCGACCACATGATTCTTCAAACTGGTGATGCCAGCAACCGGCACTGCGACTTGTACGCGATCGTCGAGTGCCGCGAGCCACCAGCTGTAGGCACCGCCGCCCGAGCGCCCTGTGACTCCCAGTCGTGCTTTGTCCACCTCGGGACGGGTCTCCAAATAGTCCAGCGCCCGAACACAATTCCAGGCCTCGACCCCGGCGGGCGTATAGCCTCGTGATATCCACCACATCATTCCCTCGCGATAGGTACCGTGGTGGAGTCCCTCGATTTCACCGAGCTGCATTGTATCGATCACCAAGCAGACATAGCCGTGTCTTGCAAACCACGCGCCATGGTGCTGATAGGAGGTTTTGTTTCCCAGGCTGACGCCATCTTGTTTGGCGGGGGCATGACCGCACACGTAGAGTACCGTCGGTGCTGGCTCGGTTGCCACCTTCGGCAAATAGAGGTTGCCCGTGACGTACAGACCAGGCCGCGATTGAAAATGCAACTTCTCAACGCGAAAGTCCTCCTTCTCGATCATCCCGGTGACGACCGGATGGAGAGGTGTTCGTTCGGGTAATGGCTCGAGACCGAGCATATCGAACAATTGCCGACGTAACTCGGCCCGCCGGTTGGTCCAGGCCTCCAGTGAATCGATGTCGGATAGATCGGCGGCGGCGATTGTTGCCGATTGCCGGGACAGATAATCAGACAGCAAATCGTCTCCCCGACGTGTGCCGGATTGAGACTGGTCATCGGCGCGAACCGTGGCAATGGCAAGAGACACCGCCAAAGTGGCGAACGCAAGCAGGGCACAATATTCTCGTTTCATTTGCCTTTTCCAATACGCTTCCCATAATTGCGAAGAAGAGAGTATACCGTGGCATGGCAGTATTTCTTTGGCCTGATTTTTGCTCTAATATACGGCAACGTGGTCTTGGCTGCCATTTTGTCATTGAGGAAAGTGAAATGATATTCGATCCGCTCTATTTCCTGTTTCTTGCACCGGCATTGCTGCTCGGCTTCTGGGCCCAGATGCGCGTCAAGTCGACGTTCGCAGAGGCGGAACGCGTTCCGGCACCTCTGTCGGGTGCTGCGGCCGCTCGGCACATTTTGGATTCCGCGGGACTGCGCAACGTGAAGATCGAGCAGGTTGGCGGCTTCCTATCAGACCATTACGACCCGCGACACAAGGTATTGCGTCTCAGCCCCTCCGTCTATCAAGGGCGGTCGATGGCCGCCGTCGGCGTCGCGGCTCATGAAGCTGGCCATGCCCTGCAGGACGCTACCCATTATGCCCCGCTGCACATTCGCAACGCCGCCGTCCCTGCGGCGAATTTCGGCAGCGGCGTCAGCTGGATCTTGATCATGGTCGGCTTGATGTTGTCCAAGACAGTCGTTTGGGTCGGCATCGCTGCGTTCGCCTGTGTTGTCTTTTTCCAGTTGGTGAATCTACCGGTGGAGTTCAACGCCAGCACTCGCGCCAAGAATCAATTGGCGGAGTTGGGAGTGGTGGACCATCAATCTCAAAAGTACATTCGCAAAGTCCTCAACGCTGCCGCTTGGACGTACGTTGCCGGTACCTTGCAAGCCGTCCTGACGCTGCTCTACTTCGTCATCCGCTTTGGTGGCCTTGGCGGACGGGATGAATAATGACGAATGTGGCGCCAAACAGAAATCGCTTCTGACAGCTTTTATTGACCGCACGCGGATGAGTGTACCGCGTAACCGCGTGTTGGCCACGTTAGTGCTGCAGACTTCGTACAAACTTGACCAACAGGGGATGAGCGGGTTCGGGCATCTCGCCGTGGTTGAATCCCTCCAGTTCACGAAGTTCCGTGCACGGATGTCCGATCACCTGCATCATCCGCCACAGGTACGCGTTTTCTTCGTAGCGCCCGAGTAGTTCGAGCTCTCGGTCGCCGGTGATTAGTAACAATGGCGGCGCGTCTTTGCGTATGTGATACAGCGGCGCCATGTTGTCGATTACGGGCTGCTCCCGAGCGATTCCGCGTTCATCGCGCACTGTAAAATGAGTAATGACTTGAGCACTGTAAGGAGCCAGCCCTGCCAGGCTGTTGGCATCGATCCCATGCGCAGCCAAATACTGTTTGTCCAGCCCAACCATGCAGGTTAGGAATCCACCGGCCGAATGGCCACTCACGATCACGCGTTTGGGTGAACCCCCATATTGCGAGATGTTCTTCATCGTCCATGCCACCGCTGCCGCCGCATCTTCGATGTACACCGGCGAGTTCACTTGTGGATGTAACCGATAGTTGGCGGCGACGATCGCGAACCCCTTTTCCTTAAGTGCCTCCGGTATGAAGCGGTTACCGGAAGTCAACCCTCCGCCGTGAAACCACACAACCGTCGCAAACCCCTCCTCGTCGACCGGGTAATAGACGTCCAAGCGACAACGCTCGCGCGCCGCGTCCGTCAGGTCCTGCTCGTCGCGATATAGAATGTCCCGATCGATCTTATATGCGGTCGCGGTCGGTGCTGCCGTCTGGGCAACGCAACAGGCTGCAGTGACATGAAGCAGGCATAGTAACCGCAGGTATCGAACTGCAATACTGGCCATTCGGTAAAATCACCTCAATAATAACAGATGTGCGAATATAACCGACAGATTTGTCTGGGCCGATCCGGCCCGCTTGTGGCACTCCGATTGCCGCCAAACCGTTCGGCAGTTTACCAGACGGGAAGCGTCCAAACAACCAAACAACGCGCGTCGCGATTCGACTGCCCACACATTCTTTACGTGCGGTCCGCCAGCAAGTACGCTAGTGTCTGGTGTGTTACCAGCCCCGCTAGGCGCCAGCGCTGTCAGCCCAATCCCCTTCCCTTTCCACGATGACGTCGTCAAATGCCACACAGTAAATTGCTCAATTGCATTCTGTCCCATTTCGTTGCGGTTGGACTCGTTCTCTTGTTCGGTTTTTTGGCAGGCAGTTCGTCCATGGGACAGGAAGCCGTTGCACCGCTCAAAGTACTGCTGATCACCGGAGGCTGCTGTCACGACTACGACGCACAGAAGCAATTGATAAAGAATGGTCTTGAACAGCGAGCTCACATGCTGGTAACGGTCGTTCAGCAAGGTGGAACGGCGACGGATTCTCGCATACCGCTATATGAAAATGCCGATTGGGCGACTGGGTACGATGTGGTGATCCATGATGAGTGTTTTTCGGACGTCAAGGATAATGCGTGGACCCGCCGCATCCTAAAGCCGCATCGCGAAGGTCTGCCCGCTGTGGTTGTTCACTGTGCCATGCACTGCTACCGCGATGGCACGGATGATTGGTTCGAGTTTTGCGGCGTCACATCGCGGACGCATGGAGCGCACTACCCACACGAAGTACTCAACCGTGACGCTGAGCATCCCATCATGCAAGGGTTTGGCGCTGGTTGGGCCAATCCGGCCGGTGAGCTCTACTGGATCGAGAAGGTCTGGCCGTCGACGCATCCGTTGGCATCGTCAAAGAACCAGGAAAAAGGAAACGAAGAAGTCTGCGTGTGGACCAACGACTATCACGGAACTCGCGTGTTCGGCACAACACTCGGACATCACAACGAAACGGTCAGCCATCCCGCGTTCCTGGAACTATTGACTCGCGGCACGTTGTGGGCCTGCAATAGGCTTGATGACGGTCGCTATCTCAAAAATGTCGATCCACGCAATGACTCCGAGGCAGCGGAGCCTCCACCGGTAGCAGGCGATCGCAAGAAGGCAATCGTTCCCGACGACGTGCAAGTTCCCGAAGAGTTCGCCGCAACGCTTTTCGCGGCACCACCGGCCGTGCAGTATCCGGTATTCGTGGCCGCAGATGATAACGGCGTGCTGTACGTGTCGGTAGACAAGAATGGCTCGCTTGATCGCAAGCCGAACCGCGGAGCCATCTTTCGCTTGCGCGATATTGACGGCGACGGTTACGCCGACGAGACGAAACTGTACGTATCGAATGTCGACTCGCCGCGTGGCCTGGTGTGGGATCGAGACCGACTGTACGTGTTGCATCCGCCGCACTTAAGCGCATTTATCGACCACGACGGAGACGGGATCTCCGACGAACAACAGTTATTGGTGGAAAACCTGGCGTTTACCTTTAAGGATCGACCGGCGGACCATTCCTCCAACGGCGTTACATTGGGAATCGACGGTTGGCTCTATTTGGCGATCGGCGATTTCGGCTTCATGGACGCCGTTGGGCGGGACGGGCGGCACTTGCAGTTTCGCGGCGGTGGCGTCGTACGCGTGCGACCAGATGGGACTGAGCTCGAAGTCTATTCGCGGGGAACTCGCAATATCCTCGAGGTCGCCCTCGACCCGCAACTGAACGGTTTTGCTCGCGACAATACCAACGATGGTGGCGGCTGGGATATTCGCCTGCACCATTTCAGCGGACTGGAAAACCACGGTTATCCCACTCGCTTCAAAAACTTTGCTGATGAAATCGTTCAACCCCTCGCCGACTACGGCGGTGGTTCCGGCTGTGGTGCCTGTTACATTGCCTAAGGGACGCTTCCAGCGGAATACTCCGATCGGCTGTATACCGCCGACTGGGGGCGCGACTATGTTTACCGGCATGGTGTAACTCGCAAAGGTGCTACGTTCGACGCCGACCAAACTCCGTTCGTGCGTGTGCCACGTGTCACCGACTTGGACGTCGACGGTAATGGTCGCATCTATGTCTCCAGTTGGAAGGGCGCGACGTTCACTTACGCCGGCGAAGAAGTCGGTTATGTGCTGCAGCTGACACCTAAATCGACAGCCTCGCGCACGATCATTGACTGGTCTCGACTGGACGAGCAGCAGCTCATGCAATTCTTGACAGGCGACAGCCACCGACGGCGATTAGCCGCACAACGAGAACTGTTGGCTCGACCACGGACTGACAATACGTTGGATAAAATCGTCGGCATTGCACGCGATCCGGGGCAGCCAAAAGAAGTTCGCACCGCTGCGATCTTTGCCGTCAGCCAAAAGAGATCGGATTCACGGCTGTTGATCTCGCTCGGCGACGACGACCAGATAAAACCGATGGTGCTGCGAGCATTGAGCGAAATGAAAATCGAAGCGCCGCAAGCTGCCAGCGGCTCGCTTTTTGAAGGAACGGCGACTGGTCAACCACATCCATCCATCCTCGTCGAAGGGTTTTGTGGAGAATCGTTAGACGATCCGCAAGCGCGGACCAGATTGGAAGCGATCCGCGCGATTCACCGCCTGAAGTCACGCACATATGAACCAAAGATCGTCGAGCGTCTTGTCGACGACGATCCCGTCGTGGCCCATACGGCAATGAACGCCTTGGTGGATCTGAAATGGTGGCAGCTCTGCTTTTCGGAATGGCAACAAACGGTTGATTCCCCAGGAGTTTCGAATCTCGATGAAGCAATATATCGGCGAACGTGGCAACAGATTGCTGATCCTGAACTTGTTCGGCTTGTGCTCGAAGACTTTTCGGATCCGTTATGTACGGTCCACCGCGAACTTTTCGCGGCGCTTTGTCGGCTTCATTTCGTCGAAGGGACATGGACCGGTGTGAGTTGGGGGACGCGCCCCGATACGCGCGGGCCGTACTACCAGCCGGAAACGTGGGAAGCTTCTGCGGAGATCTTGCCGGCGATCATCCGCTACATTTCAGCGGTTGATCCGGAGCAATTCAGCGACGCCATCGAGATGTTGATTCGCCACCGATTCGAGCAGCCGGAAGTCGGCACGGCGCTACGGGAGCGCGCGGAAGCCGATGGTCGATGTTTGGCGGGGTTGTTGAAATGGTATGATCGCGACGTTTCCGTCGACGAAAAACTGAAGAATCTGCTGGAACGAACACTCAATGAGAATACTCATGACAGCAATCATCTTGCTATGGCGATCCGCTTGCTCTGGCGTTGCGATGCTCCTCCCGCATCGGACGTACTATCGGCACTTGACCGACTGCGACAAGTCGATTCCGGCGCATTCTCGGAGACGTGGCGACAACTTCGGCAGCCGAACCTCACTCGCAAACATCTTCGCTTGCTTGCCGATCAGTTGCATTCATCGGATCGCTCTCATCAAGTGATGGCGTTATCGCTGCTATTGGGACTGGACGGCGGCGACCGGCAGTCGCGCGGGCGACGACGACAAGGCGACGACGATGCCAAGGAGCTATTGATGGAAGCATGGGAGGGCCTGGTGGCCGCAAAGGAGTGGGTGAGTGCGATCGAATTGAGCGACGATCGCAGTCAGGAGCCTCGAATCTGGCAGCTGGCATCTAGCGAAGATGCCGAGGTGGCCACGGCGGCACGGGAATTGGCCGCCCGTTGGGGACTGAAGGAACTGACTCCCGGAAGCGGTCCAAAGATAAAGGAGGTTGGGGCAGACGCAGCCCTGTCGCAGCTCGGCACGGAAGGGATGGGCGTCGAGTTGGGCCAGCGGTGGTTTGCTCGATTGAGTTGCACGAATTGTCATACGGTATCGCAGGACGAGCCGGCACGTGGGCCGTACTTGCCGAATGTCGCGAAGACATACCGTCGAGATCAATTGGCCGAATCGCTTCTGAAGCCGAGTAAATCGTTGGCACAGGGTTTTGCTACGGAAACATTTTCGTTGGCCGATGGCCGCCAGATCACTGGATTTGTCGCCACGCAATCAGCTGTCCGTCTGGCCGTTCGCGACGGTCAAGGAAAGGAGTACATTTTTTCGCCGGAGGAAATTGAAGAGCGCACACCGCAGCCGACGTCAGTCATGCCCGAAGGCCTCGTCGATGAATTATCGATCGACGACGTCAACGCCCTCCTCGATTACCTTCAATCGCTCGGACGGTAACAACCAGCGATTGCTAAATCGGAAACGGTTCATCACGCTGAGCCAACTCGACAAACCGCTCAAGTTCCGCGCCGCCACGATCCCACACCAGGTCGCCAAGTTGATGCAGGAATTCTCGCGGCAGGTCCTTGTAATTGGCGCGAGCCATTTTTCGGAAGTCACCCGCATCGTATTCCTTCTTGTCGCGACTGCGAAAATCGGACAACATGGCGGCATCCTTTGCCGCCAACGCTGCCTCGACATCATTTGGCATCGGCGGTGGAATTGCATTCCTGTGGTGGCACGAGTCGCAACGCGACCAGCATCGGCAGCATGCCCACGATAACGGCCCCGAACCAGCCCCAGGGCGACATCAACATGCCCGCCCAACGAAAGAATGGACTGGCTTCGATAAATGCCTTGGCGACATCGGAATTCGCATGTGTCGCCACAGGGATGCCGCCCAGGGCATATTCCCGGGCCACGGCGATGCCGCCAATGGCCGCTTTCCACGCCAGGGCAACACCAGCAAATGAATACCACCCCATGCCTATCCCTCCCGACGCCCACGCACCGATCGCGACACCGCCCAAGGCCAACGCGCCAATCCCCATGCCGCCGAACGCCAGCAGCCCGATGCTAATGGCGCCGAAGGCAAATCCGCCAACCGCGACGCTCCCACATGCAAACAGAATCCCGTACGCCTTGTCGCCGATCGCGATCCAACCGACGGCCGGTCGGAGACGCTGCTGGCCATAAGCAGACGCACCGTGGAATCGTACCGACACAAGCGGCAGTCCTAACAATCGCCACGGCGAATCGTAAGACCGGCAGTGCTGGAGATCACGCATCGCCGCCGGCAACCGTGCGGCAACTTCGTCTGTCGAAAGCGATTCCACCGTCTGCGTGTCGCGTCGGATTTGTGCAATTCGGACATTCGCCCATACGATCGTGCCGCCCAACATTGCGACGTAACCAATTGCCAGAACGGAAATCGCCCCCGCCAACAGCCCAGGATTGGTGGCACTCCACTGTTGCCCAAACGTGATGAGCACCCCCATTGCAGTTGTGGAACACACAATCAAGACCATAATGATCAACATCAACTTGCGAATGAACGATCGTTCGGCGTCGGACCGTGCCGATCGCATGCTCATCGTGTAGCCGAACCATCCTCCAAGCAGACCGGCTGCTGGTCCCAGCAACGCTCCCAAGTAACCCAACCATGCTGCCGAACTCATGGCACCTACCCCTTTCGCCGTAGTGATTGTGACCGTGGCAGCCTTCGCGGTTGTCGAAATAATGGGCAACGCAGCCACCACACCTAACGTAAACGCACGGCCGGGAGAACTGCGAAGCAGACCCCGTTCCACCACCGCCGCGATTTCGCTACGCAACATTTCTCTGCCTCGCGACAACCGCTGCTTGACGGCATTCGGCGATAGATCCAGCAGCTCGGCGACACGTGCCACCGACTGCTGTTCGCGATAAAACAATACCAGTGGTTCGCGATACGTCGGCGGCAAACTGGCCAGCGTTCGATCGAGCAGCTCCGTCTCCTCTTGTGCCAGCGTCGTCGCTGCGGGATCGTCGCTGGTAGAACTGGCGACCTGATCGGCGACGATCGCATCGGCGGACGCCAACACGTCGCGAGTTTGCCGTCGATTTCGGTCGTTGGCAAGATTACGGACGATGCCACACAGCCACGGACGTAGCTGCCCTGGTTCACGCAAAGTCTTGAGCGAATTCCAGGCGGCAATGAACGTGTCCTGGGCGATCTCCTCGCTCGTGTGCAGGTTGCCGGTCCTAGCATACGCTATCGAACAGATCAGCGTCTGATAGCGACCGACAATCTCCGCAAACGCCTGGCGATTTCCCTGTCGGGCTTGATCTACCAACGTTAAATCGGATGTAGCCATTTCATTCGTTCTTTCTATTGGTTCTCACAGAGGCACGGAGTCACCGAGATTAGGAATCACAAATCGACGAAAACCATCCCCATCTCGTTTTTATGCATCTCCGCGATTCTGTGGCTCAATGACTCTGTGGCTCAATGACTCTGTGGCTCAATGACTCTGTGGCTCAATGACTCTGTGGCTCAATGACTCTGTGGCTCGGTGACTCTGTGGCTCGGTGAGATAGAATTTCGGCGAGCCAAAAACAGGTAGTCGATTTCGACAGCTTGGTTACAAGAAATCTGATCAGCAAATCCGCGGCAGCTGCTCGCCAATCGGAACGGCGATCACCCGCGACGCTCCGATTGCCGTACGAGCTACGACGGTGCGGGGATGGTCGGCGACGCAATGGCCGATGACCGCCGCTTGTGCCCCGAGCGGATGCGATCGCAATTGTCGCACGACGGTCCCGGCCTCAGGCCCTGGCACGATGCAAACCAGTTTCCCTTCATTGGCCACCAAAAACGGGTCAAATCCCAGCAGCTCACAGGCCGACGCCACGGTCGGCGAAACAGGTATCGCCGTTTCGTCCAACATCATTCCTACGCTTGACGCCACGGCGATTTCATTCAAGGTTGTTGCAAGCCCGCCGCGCGTCGGGTCACGCAACACGTGAAGGTCGTCCGTAGCGTCTAAGATCAAGGCGACGAGCGGATAGAGCGCCGCCGTGTCGCTGACAATCGGTGACTCGAATTCCAGGCCCTCCCGGACACTCATCACCGCCATCCCGTGGTCGCCAACCGTTCCGCTTACAATGATGGCGTCCCCTGGCTCAGCACGTGACGGGGCGATGTCCACGCCGTCGGCCACAATGCCGATACCGGTGGTATTGATGTAACATCCGTCTCCATGCCCTCGGTCAACCACCTTGGTGTCACCTGTGATAATCGACACGTTGGCTCGCCGCGCCGCCTCAGCCATCGAGCCAACAATCGCTATCAATTCTGTGATGGCCAGTCCCTCTTCGAGTATGAACGCGACACTCAATACATGCGGTACGGCTCCGCTCATCGCCAGATCATTAATAGTCCCGTTGACGGCCAGGTCGCCAATATTGCCGCCGGGAAAGAACAAAGGCCGTACAACAAACGAATCGGTTGACATGGCCAGGCGTCCCCGGTGGACCGGAAAGACCGAGGCATCCGCCAGGGTCCGTAACGCATCATTACCAAACGCTGGAACGAAGATGTGTTCAATCAGCTCGGAAGATAGTCGACCACCGCCGCCGTGCCCTAAGATGATGTGTGGATAATCGCGAAGCGGAGTTGGACACAATGGCCCCGAAATCGATACCTTGCCGGTGGACGAGAATCGCACAGATCGTGGTGAATCTTGGTCTGGGTTTGAGTGTTTCTGATCGTCGAAAGAGGCATTCATTGTATTGAAAATCTACCGTTCCGACCGGCTGAATCTTCCGTAGTTAAAATACGCCGCACAAGCGCCCTCACTGGAGACCATCGTAGCACCCAACGGTGATCGCGGGGTACATTCCTTACCGAACGCCGCGCAGTCATGTGGCTTGATCGCTCCCTTTAGTACATCGCCCGAGCGGCACAATGGTGACTCGTGGGTGGTGATGTCAGCAACATCAAAGCGGTGTTCGGCGTCGAAGTCAAGGTAGGCGTCGCTCAATCGCCAGCCGCTCCGTGGGATCGTACCGATCCCACGCCAAGTTCGATCGGTTTCCGCGAATACCTCACGAAGGACTTTCTGGGCCGCGACGTTCCCGGCTTCTGTTACGACACGTTCGTACGCGTTTTCGACACGGGCCTCGCCTAGTTCCAATTGCCGAACAACGCGGCGGATGCCTTCCAAAATGTCTAAGGGCTCAAATCCGGTCACAACGATCGGCACGCGATAGCGGCTGGCGATACTCGGGTAGGACGCATAGCCGGTCACACAACACACGTGTCCGGCAGCGAGAAACGCTTGGACCCGATTTCCCGGCGCGTTCATGATGGCTTCGATCGCGGGAGGAACGAGCACATGCGACACGAGCATGGAAAAATTCTCCAGCGATTGTTGTTTTGCCAGCTTGACCGCCATCGCGTTGGCCGGGGCCGTTGTCTCAAACCCAATCGCCAGGAAGACGACTTCTCGAGCAGGATTGTCGCGAGCGATCTTCAGCGCATCGAGCGGCGAGTAGACGACGCGCACATCGGCACCCGCCCCCTTGACCTTGAACAAATCGTCTCGCGATCCGGGCACGCGAAGCATGTCACCGAACGAGCAAAAGATGACATTGCGTAACGCAGCGATTGCCAGAGCCTTATCGATCACTTCCAGCGGAGTGACGCACACGGGACACCCTGGTCCGTGGATCATCTCCACCCCGTTCGGAAGCAATTGGTCGATGCCGTTACGGATAATCGAATGCGTTTGGCCGCCACAGACCTCCATGATCGACCACGGTCGCGTGACTATCCGGCCAATTTCGGCTGCCAACATGCGGGCCCGGCGGCCGTCGCGGAATTCGCTAAGGTATTTCATGCTACCCTCCACCGACCACGCGGGTACCAAGTTCCCGGACCGTTAGGATTCGGCTGATTCGTCCTGTTTCTCCCGGAGCTCATCAAGCCCTTCCTGTAGAATACCTAATTCAGCAAACGTGCGCAGCGTCTCCAGCGCGGAACGTTCGTCAATTTGACTGATCGCAAACCCCACGTGGACGATCGCATAATCGCCCACGCCGATGTCGGGCAAATATGCCAAACAAACATCTTTCACGACCCCGCCGAAATTCAGCTTCCCCATCGGTGTCCCATCCGCATCGTAGATCCTCTCAACGCGACCGGGAACGGCTAGACACATGGTTGGGCCCTGCTTCTACCTATGTTGCGGTGTACCGAGTTGCTGCATAACTTGCTGTATAACTTGCTGTATAACCTGCTGTATAACCT
>JAGQPD010000161.1 GCA_020426865.1 Planctomycetales bacterium | reverse complement strand
TTCCGTCCAGAACATCTTGCGAACGCTGTACATCCAAACCTTCGTCCGCGAACGTCGATTCAAGCGCCGTCGATACCGAGTCCTCTGATCCGGTCGGCGCGCCGATCAAGAAGTACCGCCATCCGCTGAGGTCGGGATACAGCCGCAACAACGCTTCCTCGGCGACCAACAGGTTTCCCTGCAGTACGCTATTGGACCCTAACCCCACGACGCGAAAACGAACGTGCCCCCTACCGGGCAAGTCAATGCCAAACTCCTGTCCTATGCCCCCTGTCAAATGCAAGCTGTAGGCTGCCGTATTCTTGTCAATTACGACCGGGATCGGTGCGTCGCGCTCTTGGGGCGTCTGCCATAATAGATGCCACGGACTCCGGCCGCCTCCGGTCGCCGATGTCGCACCAGCCCAGTCAAATCCGCCGATGTGCTCGTCGTAGTAGGTCGCCATCGAGCGCGGAACGCCCAGAATCCGCGGTTGTCGCGGCGCGTACAGATTCTGGCAACTCGCGTCGTCCCCCGGTAACACTCGTAATGCCAACACCGGTACACCGGCCAAGGTCGCGGCGCTTTCACCCATGATATCGCGCCGTTCAGCGTCGTCGTTCAAGTCGATGTGAATCGCGTGATCCGCCTCGGCAAGTAACGAAAACCCGCCACTCCCGGCCGTCGTCGGTGCCAACCGAAACGCACTAATGGCGACAATCAAGAATGTCGCCGTCGCCATCAGGCCGATCGTCAACGTGCTGCGTCCGGGATTCCGCCGAGCGGCACGGGCTGCGATGCCTGCGAGCGAAAGCCGTGTCATCGTTTCCGGCGAACCAGCGATAGAACTGCCACGCAGTTGTCGGTACGCAAACAGCAGGCCCGCCATCAGCACCAGACTGCCGGCCCCAAAAAAAGCCCCCGCCTGCGCCTCCCCCCGCAATGTCGTCGCGTAAACCGAACTCCCCACAGCCGACGCCAACAATCCCCACGTCAACCACCGTCGCTGTCGAACTCCTTGACGCGCCAGCGACTTGATGGTGCGCCCCGCCAACAAGTCGGTTGTTGGTAGCTTCCCGAACTTGACGAGGCTGCGCGAAATTACGATCCACACGCACAACAGCGTTAACAGAAATCCAATCGCCGCACTGAACGGCGTCCAATGAAACCGCAAGAACGGCGTCACGATCGCGCGGACCCACAACGTACGCAATCCCCAGAGCATCAGCGATGCGTATCCAGCGGCCAATACAACCCCCCCAATCGCACCCACCGCCGCGACGAACGTCGATTCGCGAGCAAACAACCGCCGAACCGCCCGCACCGACCAACCCACGGCCAACAACGTGCCAATCTCCCGCGCACGCAACTCGATTCCCAATCGAAACAACAGCAATACCAGCATCAATGCCGATGCAATCAAGAACATGCTGAATCCGAGAAACAACCCCTCAAACGGTGTTGTTCCCCGCGACGCCCGTAAGCCAAAACTCTTGACCGGCAGGAATGTAAACCCAAGCTGCTCCCGCTGCTGGTCGAGCCCCCTCAGCAATCGACGCTCGATGCCCTCCCGTTCCGCTCCCGAACTTGCCGAAATGCGGATCGACGTGGCATTGCCAAACCGACTGCCCCATAACCGCTCCGCCACATCGAGCGATATAAAACCCTTCGGAGTTGTGCGATAATACTGCCAGTAGTCATCGTCAACCGCGCGCACACGACGCTGATCGAAAGGGAAGGGGGGATCCCAATCATCAATCGAATCCTGGTCCGTAACGCCTTCCACCGTCGGGGTGTAGTACGGATCGTTCGCCCACGTCGGCGGGTCGTCAAAACTCGGCGCCCGATCGCGATTGTATTTTCCCGCTGGTTCCGCCAGCGGCACAATACCGCGCACGCGAAATACCGCCGCACGCTCCAGGGGATCGCCGTGCGTCGTCTCCGGTTCGAAAAATGATAACTGGACCAGGTCCCCAACCTGTACGTCCAAGTCCTTCGCGGCCCACGAATTTAACACAATCTCGTCCTGGTTTGCTTGATGAGACATGGAGGTGTCATTGTCCGCCACGCCGCCAGCCAGGAGCAATTCCAGGTTCTCGCCACTGACCATCGAATACGGGATCCCCTCCTCGGCCGGCAACTGCGCTTCCACGGTATTTGTTTTGTTGATGTTGTTGATCAAGTAAGTAAAGATTTCGCGAGCGTCAGGTGCGAGCTCTCGGAGTGCGATTTCGGCCATCGCCGGATGGAGGATCATCCGGTCGGTCGTCAGCTGAAAGTAGTCGGAGATGACGGTGTCTCGGTGCGCAATGGTGTGACGCTGTAGCGTTAGTCCGTAGTCTTCCAGGGTGGGCGTTAGGAGCCCGGTCAGCCGGGCTGGTTGCGAATCATCCTCGGCAAGGGCCGAATTGCGAGAAGACACCAGTATGGCATTAACCTTTCCCGGTTGCTGCAGCACATCCTGGATCGACTCCAACGACACAAAGGCGTTCTTGGGCAATTGCTGCGAAGGGCGAAGTTGAAATTGCCCTAACCCTTGGTTGGGAACGATGTCGATGATCTCCAGGTCGGCCAGCGATCGGACGACGTCGTCCTTTCGTCCCAGCGGGCTGTCGGCGGGGACTCGTTGAGCTGACGGAAGACGCAGAACCAGACGATCTCCGACCGCCACGCGTAACTCGTCGGCCAGCGCGCGGTTAATGACGACTTGTCCATATTCCGGGTGGCTGGATGGCTTGACTCCCAACGGATCAAGAGACCAGAACGTTTTCGATGTGCCGGTCAACAGGATTTGGCCGGCACGGCGGGTGGTGGAGGTGTCGCCGGCGACGGTTGTCTCGGCAGAGATGCGTGGCATGAGAATGACGGGCAGGGCCTGCTCGTAGGACTGTTGGAAGTCGTGCTGGGCTTTGAGTTCGTTCGCCAGGTCCGCTCGGAAGAAGCGATCGGTGACGAGGACAAAATCGACACGTCCTAAGCGTTCGAGGGCCAGATCACGCAAGCTGAACCGCACCGAGTCGCCGACGAACAGTGCTCCGGTGAGGACCGCGGTGGCCACAGCCACCCCCGCGACGACGGCCACGTGGATCGCCCAATGATGTCGCAGGCTTTTACCGATCATTTGCCATCCGGTCATGGCGCCCTCTCAATCCAGTAAGACGCCGTCCTGCAAGATCCGTTGACGTTGCATCAGGCCGGCCAAGGATTCGCTGTGAGTGACCACAACCAACATTGACTGTGGGGCAGGTTCGGACTGAAGCTCGAGCAGCAATTGCCCAATTTCTTCGGCATTCTTTCGGTCCAAGTTGCCGGTCGGCTCGTCCGCCAAAATCAACGCCGGACGCGGAAAAAGGGCGCGCGCTACGGCAACCCGCTGCCGCTCGCCGCCCGATAGCTCCGAGGGCAAGTGTTGCAGTCGATGTTGCAATCCAACGCGCTCGAGCAACTGGCGAGCTCGATTGGCATCGTCCGTGTTGGCGGTCCGCTCGGCCACGGCGGGGACCATCACGTTTTCCCATACATTCAACTGCGGCAACAAATAGTGGTCTTGAAAAATAAACCCGATGTGCCGGTTGCGAAACCGGGCCAGACGAGGCTCATCGAGCGAATATGGATTGGTGTCACACAGGCGGACCGAGCCGCTGGTCGGCCGGTCGAGGGTGCCGATGATATGCAACAGCGTGCTCTTCCCGGACCCACTTGGGCCCACAATCGCCAGGTTCTCACCGGCTGAAAGTGACAAAGAAGCGTCTTTCAGCACAGGCAACGGTTCCGCTCGTGTGGGAAACTCGCGCCGGATTCGCTCCACCAACAACTGGTTCATGATTGATTCGTATAAGGGGCAAGTTTTTCGACGATCGCACTGGGGATTGCAATCGATTTCGGCTTGGAGCCTTCCATGCGACAACATACCGCAGTCATCTTGCCGTCGGCAACCGGGTGATCGTGGTGACGGAAATGGAATCGATACGTGACGCTCTTGTCCCCCATTCGTTCAATATCCAACAGCACGTCCACGACGTCGCCGTAGCGAATGGGGCGGCGATAGTCGCAACTGGCAGCGACTCGCGGCCAACTGATGATTTGCCCTTCGAATTCATGCATCACGCTGAGGTCTAACCCCCGCAAGAACTCGTGCTCCACTTGCTCCATGAATGTGAAATAGACCGAGAAATGCACGATGCCTGCTGCATCCGTATCACGAAATTCCACGCGACGCGTCGTATGATATTGCTGGCCCATAGCGTCCCTCTGCTGGCTCCTGTCCGCTGCGCATGAAAAAAACCGTTACGGAACCAACACCCCGCAACGGTTCAATACCTATTCACATCTTCAAATGAATCTGGCGGTCACCGATCATGGATCGTGCCAGGCCGGGCTGCGGCACAGTCTGGGACGGCACATTCTGGGGCGGTACAAGTCTGGGGCGGCAAGCGGGCACGGCCGAACGAAATGGAGCGGGCGGCGAATTGCCGAATCGCGGCCACCTAGTTCCCGACGAATGGCATCAGCCCCATGAAACGTGCCCGTTTGATTGCTAACGTCACCGCATGCTGGCTGACGGCCGTACAACCCGACTTCCGGCGACCCACAATCCGCCCGTGGCGATTGACCAGCTTCGTCAGTAGCTCAATGTCCTTATAGTCCACATACATCGGACGGGGACGCTTGCCGTCGACGAAAATCGGATCCTTCTTGCTGGCACGAGGCTTGGCCTTTGCTCGTTTTCGCTTTACATTCGTACGTCGCATACTGTCTGTTTCTGCCTATCCTGTATCTGATCCTGGAAAATGGTAGGAAAACCCAGATTCTAGCTAAAACCCTCTATTTGGCAAGCCCGCCATGGCCCCACTTTCCCAAATTCCCGAACAGGACCCGGCCGACCGTGTCACTCGGGCGTTGATCGACTTTCACTACGATCCGCAATCTCCGCTGGACCGTGATCTGCAGCAGACGTTGTATTTGGCACGACTGCTTCAACAGCGAGCCTCACAACTGCAGACACCGCAGGAGCGGCGGCAGCAATCGGAACTTGACCGGATGATGCACGCCCCCGGCGACAAAGTCACGCTAATGCAGATGACCGACCAAGCCTTCCGAGCGCAGCGAGCGCCACGGGCCGTCGACCAACTGGTACACATTCTGGATGCTCAAGGAATTCCGCGGTTCTTCACATCGGTCGATCGGGCGTTGTTACGTGGATTTCAGACATTCGGCAGCTACCTGCCGGGCGTGGCCGTGCCGTTTGTGAAGGAAAAGATGCAGCACGAGACTGCCAATGTCGTGCTGCCGGCGGAATCCGAATTGTTGTGCGAACACTTGCGGCGTCGCCGCGATGAAGGCGTTCGGATGAACGTCAATCATCTGGGCGAGGCATTGCTGGGCGAAGACCAGGCACAGCAACGTTTGCGAGACTACCTCCAAGTCTTGCAGTTGCCGGACATCGAGGTGATTTCGGTGAAGATCTCGACCATTTATTCGCAGATCTCTCCTTTGGCACGTCGGCATACCGTGGCCGTATTGGGGGATCGGCTTGAATTGTTGTTCCGGGCCGCGGCTCGGGGGACCTTTTCGCGGTCCGACGGCAGCACCGTCGCGAAATTCGTTTACCTGGATATGGAAGAGTATCGCGACTTGTGGCTGACGGCCGACGCATTCATGGCGACGCTGGATCGTCCGGGGATGCAACACATTTCGGCCGGCATCGCTTTGCAGTCGTACGTCCCGGATTCATTCTCGGTGCAAGAGGCGTTAGTGTCATGGGCGTGCCAGCGAGTGGAGCACGGCGGGGCGCCGATCACTTTGCGGATCGTCAAAGGGGCGAATCTGGAAATGGAACGCGTCGATGCGTCACTGCACGACTGGCCGCAGGCCCCGTACAAATCCAAACTGGAGACCGACGCCAACTACCGGCGGATGTTGCACTATGCCTTCGCGCAGAATCGGCTGCGCGCCGTCCGATTGGGTGTCGCTTCGCATAATCTGTTCGAATTGGCATACGGATTGGTCATGGCCTGGAAACATCAGGCGATCGACTTTGTGCAATTCGAAATGCTCGAGGGGATGGCCAACCACCAGCGGCGGGCGTTGTTCGAGTTGTGTCGCAATCTGTTGCTGTATGCACCGGCTTGCCGGCGTGAAGACTTTATCAATGCGATCGGCTACCTGGTTCGGCGATTGGACGAGAACACCGGCCCGCAGAATTTCTTACGGCATGCGTTCCGCCTTCGCGTTGGCAGTAACGACTGGCAGCAGCTGGAGCAGGGGTTCTTGAAATCCCATCGGATAGTTGACAAGGTTGCGGCACTTCCTCGCCGCCAGCAAGACCGGCGCGAGCAACCGGTCGCACCGGACCCGGCCACGCGATGGGGCGATTTCCGCAATGAGCCCGACACGGATTTCTCACTGCCACACCATTCGCAATGGGCCGAGGAGATCCTCAACCAATGGTCCCTCCGACACGGCATGCAGGGGGTCGACATTCCGCTCGTCATCGGTGGTCAGGAGATCTTTTCCGATGATCAATTAGGGAACATCAACGACCCGTCACGGCCGGGTGTTGTGGTCGGCCGGTACTGTCGAGCGACGGCCGAACAGGTCGACCAGGCCGTTGTCTATGCCGTAGGTGATTCCGACCAGTGGCGTCAAACGACAGCCTCGCATCGACGCCAGGTCCTTCGAGAAGTTGCGCAGCAGATCCGTTTGGCGCGCGGTCGGCTGATGGGGGCGGCGCTTGCCGACGCCGGAAAGATTCTGACCGAAAGTGATCCGGAGGTGAGCGAAGCGGTTGATTTTGTAGAGTTTTACAGCCTGGCAGCAGAGTATTTTGAAAGGGAGTTCCCGCGCTCGAACGTCACGGGACGCGGTGTTGTCGCCGTGGTGTCCCCTTGGAATTTTCCAATCGCGATCCCTTGTGGAGGAATTGCCGCGGCCTTGGCCGCCGGTAATTCGGTGCTGCTGAAGCCGGCTTCCGATGCCGTGCTGGTTGCCTATGAGTTGTGCCGCTGTTTCTGGCAGGCCGGCGTGCCTGGCAGCGCCCTGCAATTCGTTCCATGTCTCGGGAATCGCGTTGCGCCTCGATTGGTGGGACACGAGCGCGTTGATACCGTTGTGCTCACCGGTGGTACGGCGACTGCTTTGCAAATGCTGAAGGACAAACCCAGTCTCCGGCTGCTCGCGGAAACGGGGGGCAAGAACGCCACCATCGTTACCGCTCTGGCAGACCGCGATCTGGCAATCAAAAATGTCGTTCATTCGGCATTCAGCCACAGCGGACAAAAGTGCTCGGCAACTTCGCTGTTGATCCTGGAAGACGAAGTCTTTCACGACGACCATTTTCGCGAATCACTACGCGATGCGGCTGCCAGCTTGACCGTTGGCTCCGCCTGGGATTTGACCACCCGTGTTGGCCCGTTGATCCGTCCTCCATCCGGCGTATTGGAAACGGCCCTGAAGGAACTGGAGCCCGACGAGTCCTGGTTGCTGATGCCACGCCGCAATCAAGATAATCCGGCACTCTACAGTCCAGCGATCAAGTGGGGGGTTCGCTCCGGCAGCTTCACGCACATGACCGAGTTCTTCGGCCCCGTCCTGGCTGTCATGCGCGCTCGCGATCTCTCCGAAGCGATCGCGCTGGCCAACGATACCGGGTATGGACTGACGTCGGGCCTAGAAAGTCTCGATGACCGCGAACAAGAACTTTGGAAAGAGAATATTCGCGCCGGAAACCTCTATATCAATCGCGGTACCACCGGTGCCATCGTCTTACGCCAGCCCTTCGGCGGGATGGGAAAATCGGCATTCGGACCGGGCATCCAAGCGGGCGGCCCCAACTACGTGACCCAGCTGATGCGTTTCCGATCCGACGCGATCGATGCATCTCCAACTCCACGTGCAAAACCCGTGAACTCAACTGACACGATTTCGAAGATCGGTGATCCTGAAATCGCCGAGCTGTTGGAACATCTACGGCGATCCGGCAGCGGACTGACGGATGAACAGCGGCGGCAACTCGACCAGCTTGTCGATGACGTCGCGAACTATCAACAATCGTTCGAGGACGAATTTCAAACAGTCCACGACCATTTCAAGCTGTTAGGACAAGACAATTTGCGACGCTACTTGCCAGTGCGCGAAATACGCATTCGTTATACTTCTCAGGATAGCCCGCTCGATTTGCTTCGCTGCGTAGTTGCCGCGAAACTGGTCGGATGCCGAGCAACGCTCAGTTACGCCCCGGGTGCCCATCCCACGTGGTTGCGGAATCTCGACGCATGGACCGAGTCCTGGGCCGGAGCGATCGAATTTGTCGAAGAACAGGACGCCCTGCTCGCCCATCGGATCCAAACCGGTTTCGTGGAGCGGGTGCGGTTCTGCGGTCCCGACCGCGTGCCCAACCTGATCCGCTCCGCAGCCGCGTCGTCCGGAGCGTTTCTGGCTGACGAACCGGTCCAGATGCAAGGCAGAATTGAATTGCTCTGGTACGTTCGCGAACAGAGTATTAGCAGCAATTATCATCGGTACGGGAACTTGGGAGCTCGGGCCGATGAGCCACGTCGCGAACCCGAATAGTGGCCGAAACGGAAATTGTGTTTAGAATAGAAAGAACAAACGATGTCGTGGCCGCAGCGGGATCGGCGTCATTCGCGCAAAAGGGACGCCTCCCGACACTCTCCTTGTCGAGCTCCTTGTCGGGCTCCTTGTCGGGCTCCTTGTCGAGGAATTTCGACAGGTCACGTCTCGGGAGTTGACGCACGATAGGGGATGCGGTGACATTAATGTGCTATCGTGACTTATGGGAGATGTTGGCGGTGAAAACAGGGCGGTGAAAACAGAGCGGTGAAAACAGGGTGGTCGATATGAACAACCAGTGGCAACGGTCGGCCAGGCGAGCGGGTTTCACATTAGTTGAATTGCTGGTCGTCATCGCCATTGTGGCGATTCTTGTTTCGTTATTGTTGCCAGCGGTACAGTCTGCGCGCGAGGCGGCGCGGCGGATCCATTGTGCGAACAATCTGCGACAGATTGGAGTGGCCGTGATTGGTTACGAAAGTGGGATGCAACGCCTTCCGCAAAGCGGCTTGATCGGACGCAACCTGGATCCCTCAATCTCGTTCGGCGAATATGATCCGCGGCACGGGCGGATGCTCAGCTGGGTCGTCCTGACGCTCCCCTATTTCGAAGAACAGTCGTTGCAGGATCAGTTTGATCTGACTCGATCGGTTTTCGATCAACCGAACAATCCGCAAGCCAACTCTATGCCAACGTTTATTTGTGCCAGTGACAACTCCCACGCGCGTTTTTTTCAACATCCCCAGTTGACGGATGACAAGTTGGTGTCCAAGGGAAATTATGCGGCGTTTGTTAGTCCGTTTCATATCGATCTCCAGTTGACCTATCCTGGTGCCTTGGGTGGAGATGGCCAGCCGCTAAAAAAGGTAGTCGATGGCACGAGTAAGACGTTCCTCGCATCGGAAGTTCGACGCCTGGACAATCCGCTTGATCAGCGCGGGGCATGGGCGCTGCCGTGGGCAGGTGCCAGCCAATTGGCATTCGATGCCCATCAGAAGGGTGTTTTTGGCAGTCACTACTTTCCCGCAATCTACCGCCCCAACGCGACTCAGCGTCCGAACAACGCGACGGCAGCGATCGCCGATATGCTGTATGACTGCGAACACGCGGCCGAGGCACAGTTTGCTGGCATGCCCTGTGCTACGTGGGAACCCGGTACCGAGCGGTTCTTCCTTTCGGCTGCTCCTCGTAGCATGCACCCCGGGGGCGTGAACGTCGTGTCGTTAGACGGGCATACGAGTTTCGTTCAAAACGATATTGATGAAGAACTGATGGCGCTGTTGGTGAGTGTCAACGATGGCCAGATCGTCGACGACCATTGACATCATGTCGCGACCTGGCGACTGGGACGGGATATATAGCGCATTTGCTAAACGACGAGCGAAAACCAATTCATGCGATCAGCTGCCATCGGATTGACAATTGTCGGCGTGTTGGCGATCGTCGGTTCCTACGTCTGGCCGGATTATTCAGTCGAATCCTCCGGGTGGACTCGTGACCAGGCCGCGTCGTACACCGAGTTGAAAATGGAGTTGCACCGACTTTCGCAACGTCCGGAAGACGACGGCGCGTACGATCAGGCCAAACAGCGATTTGATGAATTGCAGCAGCAACTTGATGCCAGCCGCGCTCGATCGCAATGGATTCGCCGACTGCTGTGGCTCGGTGGCATGTTGGCCGCAGCTGTCGGTGCAATCGGCCTTCTTTATGCTTCGAACGAAAAAGCGTCGCCGCGCAGGGCTCGTCGTTGAGCGGCCGCCGCCGACCCATGCTCATCCATGCCTAAGCAAGACGTCAGCTCGATTCTCGAGAGTCCAGCGGACTACGCCTAAGAAATCGCCGGCGCGTCGTCAAGAAAGGGGACATCTCGGTGTGAGATTGGGTGTTCTGGCTAGTCCGTACGCTTGGTTTGCAGCGGTTCCTAATTTTTCCGAAAATCTTCGCAAGATGTGGGCTTGGGCGGCAACTATCGAGGCAGAAGGCAACCGAAATCGCGACCACATGAGCCAAATCGCAGAACAGCATGGTGGCGGATGGGACGGATTCGATTGGGAATCCGTTTGGTCGAACCATGCGCGTTGGCTGCGATCGGTCATTGCGGCTCGGATCGGCAACAGTCACGGAATCGACGATGTCCTGCAAGAGGTGGCCGTCGCGGCGGTAGTCGGCGTCGGTTCGTTGCGCGACCCGACCAAGATTGCTCCGTGGTTGTACCAGTTAGCGGTTCGCCAATCGCTAATGTATCGCCGCAAGATGGGGCGACAACGGAGGCTGTTGTCTCGTTACGGTGATCATGAGAGGCAAGGTCGGTGCGAGCCCGATCCGCTGCAATGGATCTTGCAGCAGGAGCGTGGCGAATTGGTCCGAAGGTCATTGCAACACATGCACCGGCGTGACCGGGAAATATTGATGTTAAAGTACGGCGAGAACTGGACCTACCAGCAGATGGCCGCTCACTTGGGTTTGAGTGTCTCGGCCGTCGAAGCTCGCTTGCATCGTGCTCGAGTGCGACTACGTGAAATGCTGTCGCGAGCGACTGACACGAACTAGTTAGTTTATTCGGTAGATAGCGGCCATGGATACCAAAAACGAATTGTTTGCGAAACTTACGAAACTCGTTGACGGAGAGTTGCCGGAACAGGAGCGGTCGCGACTGCTGCGGCAGCTTGACGAGATTCCCGATGGTTGGCGCCAGTGCGCGTTGGCGTTTTTGGAGTCGCAGTGTCTGGACGAAGTACTTGGTGATATCGGAAAAGACGCCGTGGTGCCCGCGGAGCCCGAAACGAAGTTGGGGATTCATGTGGATTCGCCGAGCAGCCGTACTCGACGTCCCGATGCGGTAAAGTGGCTCGCCATAGCAGCATGCATCGCGTTTGCTTTTGCGGCGGGCGTCTTTTCACGATCGACGCCACGAGGCAGTACTCGAACCGACAACCATGTTGCTGCTTACGATCCAGGCCAAGTGCAGGGGGACGTAATCGCGCAGCAGGATCTCCATGCGACTGGTGATCGCTACGAAGTGCAAGGTGAAGCGCCGATCGCGGCGCCAAAAAGGCTCGTTGACGACACGTCGTCCTGGGACTCGCTCGCCAACGACGTTGTTCCCCCCGAAGTACGATCGAGCCTGCGGCGACTTGGGCATGACGTCCAGACGAAACGTCGGTTAATGCCCATGGTGTCGGGCGAGGGACAGCAGTTTGTTGTGCCCTACGACGAAGTGCAAATTGTGCCGGTCGCCGGGCCGGTCTATTGATGCTCGTGATCGTCGGCTGTGAGACATGTTGGTAGCCAGCGGGTGGCTGTGTTGTGTTGTGTTGTGT
>JAGQPD010000160.1 GCA_020426865.1 Planctomycetales bacterium | reverse complement strand
CCATGATTGCGAAACCAACGTTCACCCAAAGGACAAGCGGGTTTGAATTCCACGAATTCACCTTCGTGGAAGTGCAACGTCACGTCATCACAAACACACCCACATCCAGGGCAAGCGATGTTCTCCCACGTCGGCATTGCTGGTTCCAATTTCTACGGAGGCACCGGTTATACTGCTGCCCACTCCTGGTGAACTACGCTAGGGATGGGATTATTGCTATCATACTCCTAAGTCCCAAGAGTAAGTCCAAAATCAAAGAATGCCAATCTGTTCGTCCGGTCCCCGTGTGGATTCTGCGACGACGTTGCGAGCTCCCATAGCATCACAAAAAGGGCCACAGCGCCTTGGGATGCTAGCCGGACATTCTCGCGCGATCGGCGAATTCTCACTAAGGAAGGAATAGTGTCACTACGAGGATCTGGACCGAGGCCGCATGGAAAACAGCTCACGGCTCGACCTCTCTGAGTCGAATTGACTCGGTACTGCGCGCCAACCATGATCGTCGTTCGAGAGACGCCCAAAGAAGAACGCTAACGTATCACGGAGAGGCTACCCGTGTCTGGCTTGGCTCAGAGAGGTCAAGCTACGAACTCCGGCGGAAGTTGTGATGTCCGCCGGAGTTCGCTTGCCTGCTGTCGCTCGCAGTGCGAATTGAAACTGAATTACGCGACCAGACGCATGTCACTTTGGAGCACAACGTCGCCGGTGATGCCGGCGATGAATTCTTCAAAGATGCGCATGTCTAACGCGGATGCGGATCGGCTTTCAGGGTGGAACTGAGTTCCCATCGCGAACCATCCGTCCTGAATCGACTCAATCGCTTCGACGATGCCGTCGGGGGACCGTGCGGTAATGGCGAAGCCTGGTGCCACGTCATCGACCGCCATGTGATGACGGCTGTTGACACGGATTTCACCATCGCCATAGACACGTTCCATCAATGACCCAAGCTCGACACACAGCCCGTGGCGATGGGCTTCGTCTTGGGGGTCCTTGTGTGGTAAGGCATCGGGGCGATCTTCGGGAATGTGCAGCAGCAGATTGCCTCCCTGAGAGACATTCAACAGCTGCATGCCGGCGCCGATGCCAAACACGGGCATCCGGCGGCTGGCAATCAAGTCCATCAGGCGACGGTCAAACACTTCGCGACGCGGGTCCATGTGCCGTACACTCGGGTGCAGCATGAATCCGTCGCGACGCGGGTCCAAGTCGGCTCCACCGACCAGGACAAAACCATCGAATTGGTCCAAAATACAATTCAGGTCGTCATCGTCTCCTACGATCGGCGGAACGATCATCGGGATTCCGCCTGCGGCATGGATGCAGTCAAAATAACCGGCTGCTAACACAGAATAGGCTGGACGTTGGTGGTTCGCGGCATGAAAATCTGTGTTAATACCGATCACTGGCTTACGTGGCATCTGAAGGCTCCTTTTCAGATCTCAAATCAATCTGCCGTTCGCACGTACGGTTTGGGTCCTCATCCCGTGATTCTTCCGCACGAACAAGCAATTACACTCAAGGGCCAATCTAGCGCAGGTCACGGTCGGTAGCGAATCGACTGGGCATCAACCTTCCAGGGACGCAACGTCCATCTGGCTTCTGATCATCAGACGGGGGGAACAAAATCGCCGATCGCCCACAAGCCGCCCTGCGGGAAGATACACGAGTAAATTCGTCCCTGACTAAAAACCGGAAGAACCATTGATGCCGGCAGTCGTCGGCCGTCCTAGGCGCGACGCCGGAATGGGATTCTCTTTCAGAACCGGCCCTCGTATACTCCTAACGGATTTCCTGGATCACTTCGTCCGTATGCCCTTTCTGCTAGTGGATGCAAGTCGCCCCCAGTTGTACTTTCCATTTCGTAATTGTCGATACCTACAGGCTATTTTGTACCCCAGAGCCCACCCCACCCTACATCGTGTGCAAGCATTGATAGCATGCTAGCAATACATGGACTTGAGACAGCTTTGCTATCGTGAGTCGTGTCGAGAAATTTCGGGATAGTAATTTCGGGATAGAGTGGTCACGAGAGTACCGAAGATCGGGACGCAGGACGTTAGGGTTGGCAACCATGGGACGAGGAACACCGGATGCGGTTCGAACGAGTATGCATTGAGTCGCTGGGGTATGGTGTACCTCAGGAAGTGGTCACCAGTGACGCGATTGAGGAGCGGCTGACCCCGCTATATACGCGGCTGCGGTTGCCGGCCGGGCGACTGGAGTTAATGACAGGAATCCGCGAGCGACGATTTTGGCCGGCTGGGACATTGCCTAGTCAGGTGAGTGTGCACAGTGGTCGGTTGGCGCTTCGGGCCGCGGAGTTTGACGTTTCGCGGGTGGGGGCGTTGGTGCACGGTTCGGTCTGTCGCGACCATCTCGAGCCGGCCACGGCAAGTGCGGTGCATCACCATTTGGGATTGCCGCCGGACTGTTTGATCTACGACCTTTCCAATGCGTGCCTGGGGTTGCTCAACGGCATCCTGCAGGTGGCCAACATGATCGAATTGGGGCAGATCCAGGCAGGACTGGTGGTCGGTTCCGAGGGGAGTCGTCAATTGGTGGAGACGACGGTTACGATGCTCAACGAGCGTCACGACCTGTCGCGTGCCAGCATCAAGTCCTCGATTGCTTCGCTCACAATCGGCTCTGCCAGTTGCGCGATACTGCTGACCGATCGGCAGCTCAGTCGCACGGGCACGCCGTTGATCGCGGCGGCTTACCGGGCCAATACGGCTTACCATGATCTATGCCACAGTGGCCAAGACGAGGCGGTCGCGTCCGGCATGCAACCGCTGATGGACACCGATTCCGAACAGCTGTTGCATCACGGCATCGAAACCGGCAGACGCACGCTTGACACTTTTATGTCTGCCACAGGTTGGACACGGGCGGACATCGACAAGACGATATGCCATCAGGTTGGCAGTGCCCACCATAAGCTGCTGTTTGATACCATGCAACTGGACATGGCGAAAGACTTTGCAACCTACCCATGGTTGGGCAATACCGGATCGGCCGCGCTGCCGATCACGTTGGCCATCGGCGCCGAACGTGGGCACTTGCAGCAAAACGACCGCGTGGGACTGTTTGGCATCGGTTCGGGGATCAATTGCGTGATGCTGGCATTGCACTGGGGGCGCTGCCCTGTGCTGGGGCTTGAGTTTCCGGACGAATCGCGCTTGTCCCGTTGATTCGCGTCACCTGCAAGCATGACGCGCTAGAGCTCTTGCGTGCCAACACTGCGATGGCCCCCTGGTGCAATCTTCGGCCGAATCGACTATTCTAAGGCCGTTATTTGGTTACTTGCCTTGTCGAGGGTCTGGAGTCAACGTAAATGCTTCGTCGAATGATCACGCCGACCGTCAATCACCGGAAAACGTTCGCTGGCAATTGCCTGATGCTGGGCATCATGGCGGCGGTGGCGGCGGTCTCCGGCGCCGAGCAGCCGCGGTGGAACGACCTGCAAGTCCTGCAGGTAAACCGGCAACCTCCACGCGCTCACGCATTTCCCTTTAACGATCCCGACTCGGCTCGAAGCCACGCCGGGGCGGCTGGCTACTATGAGTCCCCGAATTTTCAACTGCTTAACGGCCAGTGGGATTTCGTATGGTCTGAAACGCCCGACAAGGCGCCGCAAGATTTTCACTTGCCCACGGCCAAGCTGGAGAACTGGACGACAATCAGGGTGCCCGGCAATATGGAAGTGCAAGGGTTTGGTTACCCTGTTTATGTGAATACCAGTTACGTCTGGGGCCGACCGACCCCTCCAACCGTGCCTGCGGAACTGAATTGGATCGGCAACTATCGGCACACGTTTCAAGTGCCAGGCGAGTGGCAGGGCCGCGAGCTGTTCCTGCGCTTCGACGGCGTCAACAGCGCTTGCACCGTGTGGCTCAATGGTAAGGAAATCGGTTACAGCCAAGGGTCGCGAACACCCGCCGAATTTGATATTACCGAGGCGGTACAGCCGGGCGAAAACCTATTGGCCGTCCAGGTCTACCGGTTGTGTGACGGATCCTATCTGGAATGCCAGGACTTCTGGCGACTGAGCGGTATCTTTCGTGACGTATCGATTTGGTCGGCACCGAAGCTGCACGTCCGTGACTATCGCGTTGTAACCGACTTGGATGCGTCGTACACCAACGCCGAACTAAAAGTGATGGCCGACGTGATCCAATACGGCGAACATTCCGCCGCGACCGGCAATCGTAAGCCGCAATGGAATTTGCAGCTGTTCGACGCGACTGGCAAGGCCGTAGCCGAGACAACCGTCGCCCGAATTCCGTGCCAGATAGGGTTTGAAAGTCGCGTCCACGCCACGTTGTCGGTCGAAAAGCCGGCACTCTGGAATCCCGAATCGCCGAACCTCTATACGTTGGTGATGTCGCTCGTCGGCGAAGATGGAAAGGTGATCGAGGCGATTCCGCAACGCGTTGGTTTCCGCGAAGTGGAAATCCGCGACCGACAGCTACTTGTCAACGGCAAGGAAGTGCTGTTTCGTGGCGTCAATCGGCACGAGCACGAACCAGATACGGGACACACCACCACGGTGGCCGGTATGCGCCGCGATATCGAATTGATGAAAAGCAATAATTTTAATTCCGTCCGTACATCGCACTATCCCAACCATCCGATCTGGTACGACCTCTGTGATGAATATGGAATGTTTGTCATTGACGAGGCCAACATCGAATCGCACGGTATCGGTTACGACCCCGATCGCACGTTGGCCAACAAACCCGAATGGACCGCGGCCCACTTGGATCGAGTCCAACGGATGGTGCAGCGCGACAAGAATCACCCATCGATCGTGATCTGGTCGATGGGCAATGAAATGGGAGATGGTGTCGGCATCACCGCCTGCGCCGATTGGACGCGGATGTTCGATCCCACACGCCCCGTACACTCAGAACGCGCCGGTTGGGGGGACAACACCGACATCGTCTGTCCCATGTACCCCAGCCCGGACTGGGTATCGAAATTTGAAGAACGCCCCGACTGGCGACCGCTGATTCTCTGTGAATACTCCCACGCCATGGGAAATAGCAATGGCAATTTTGATTTGTACTGGCAATACTTCCGCCAGCTTCGGTCGGCTCAAGGGGGACATATCTGGGATTGGGTCGATCAGGGCCTCCTCAAAACTGTGCCAACGCAATACGAGGTCCAGATTGACAAGCCGCAACAGCGCAGCCGACTGACAGGGCAACCGGGCAATGGTGGAGCGAGTGGATCGGTGAGCCTGGGCAACGATCCGTCATTAGACTTGAGCGGTCCCTTTACATTGCAGGCGTGGGTGTATCCAGAAGGCCCGCAGAATTCCCACGGACCGATCGTCTGCAAAGGAGATTCGCAGTGGAGCCTCAAGGTGAACGCCAGCGGCAACCTGGAACTGAATATCTATAACGGCGACCGATGGATTACCTGTTCGTCGAAGCTGCCGGGCGACTGGACAGGACATTGGCATCACGTTGCGGGCACGTACGACGGGACTACCTTAAGGTTATTCTTGGACGGCAATCAAGTCCGCGAGGCAATTGCGCAGGGCGCAACCGTCGTCAACAACGCCTGGCCAGTGTGGGTCGGGGGGAATGCCGAACTACCCGAGCGGCGATTCGCGGGCGTGATCCGCGAAGTACGGATTTACAACCGGGCACTCACGGCGGAAGAATTGTCGAGTGACGCTCCGGTGGAGGGGCTCGTCGGTCATGCCGATCTGCGGAAGACGTCTCCGATCGAAAGCGGTGGGGCCGATCGCCAGTTCTTTGCCTACGGTGGCGACTTCGGACCGCCCGGTGTCCCTTCCGACGACAACTTCTGCATGAACGGCGTTGTCAACGCAGACCGGCGCCCCAAACCGGCGATGCCGGCGATCAAGAAAGCAATGCAACCAATCATCGTGGAAGCGGTCGACCTGACCGCGGCCGTGGTCAAAGTCCAAAATTGGTATGACTTCATCCAGCCGGCCGAACGGCTTGCGGGCAGCTGGCGAATCACGTGCGATGGCACGGAATTGCAGACTGGCACGATTGACGATCTTGCCTTGCAGCCGCGCGAGACCGCCCATATTGCCATTCCCATCAGTGCCCTGCAGCCCGATGCCGGCAAGGAGTACTTCCTGGAACTGCAATGGAAATTGAAGACCGACATGTCCTACGCAAAGGCCGGGCATCTCGTCGCCTGGGAGCAATTCCGCTTGCCACCTTCCAAGGAACCGGCCGTCCCGGAGGCGCCTCGTCAGCCCGTAGCCATGGAAAAGACCGACGATGCCATTATTCTCAACGCAGGTACGACCGGCCTGCTGGTTGCCATCGACACCCAAACCGGCCTGATCACACAGATCACGCGAAACCGCGAGGAGTTACTCACGACGCCGCTGGTGCCAAATTTCTGGCGTGCTCCCATGGACAACGAACGCGGCAACCAAATGCCGAATCGGCTGGCCGTCTGGCGAAATGCCGGCGCTAGCTGGCGAGTGGAATCGGTGGAGGCCCAAAGGTTGAGTCCGAGTGTTGTACGGGTGATCGCCACGGGTCACATCAACGCCGTCGATGCCGACTACACGCTGCAGTATACCTTCAGCAGCCGTGGTGAATTGCACGTTCAAGCGGAGATGGGGCAACCACGCGACGGCACCCCCGAGCTACCCCGATTCGGGCTGCAGGCCTTCGTGCCACGCTCATACGGCAAAGTCGCCTGGCTCGGTCCAGGACCGCAGGAAAGCTACTTCGATCGCGACGAATATCCCGTGGGTGTGTATCAAGGCACAGTCGAGGAACAGGTTTTCCCGTACTCCGAACCACAAGAAACGGGCAATCACACGAGCACGCGTTGGTTCGCACTGACGACGGAAACCGGCAACGGCCTGGCAGTGTTTAACGATGCCGAGCAGTCCACGATCCCGGACCAATCGCTGAATTTTAGCATTCTTCCCTATGCGATTCCCGACATCGACCTTGCCAAACACGAATTCGAACTTACGCGATTACGCGACACGAATTCGCTCCAAATCGACATGGCCCAGACCGGTGTCGCCGGCGACGATTCGTGGGGCGCTCGAGCCCGCTCAGAGTATACGCTTAAAGCCAGACCCTACCGGTTTGCGTTTTTGCTAAAGCCCATCGAGAGGATCGAAGAGGTGGAACAGCGTCGTGCCGAAAAAGTGTCATTTGGCCCGTGATGGGGTGCCAACCCGGTAACGGCAGAATCGCAACCGAATTAGCGCAGTACGTTCGATTGATCCGCGTGGCGGGACGCATGCGCAAGACACGCCGTAGTTTTCGTGATACTGCAAAATCGAACGGAGGGTGGTAGTTGGCCGCCTCCCCCGGACGCGCACCATGGAGAGCCTGCGGGTTTACTGTCAAGAATGGTTGCGTACGGGGCCCCCGGGTGACATGTAAAGTCCTACGAATTGCACGAATTGTGGTCCCGTGGAAAGCGTGATCACATTTCCTTCGCCTTCCGGGATCTTTGGAATCGTATAGTAAGCCGAAGCAGGGACATCCCCGTAGTCGCCAGGGACTCCATTTCGAAGCCTTATCGTGGTTAAAGGATCGGACCGCATGCGCATTGTTTTGGCGACCCTGGGTACCGACGGAGACATCTTCCCTCACATTGGACTGGGCGCGACGCTACTCGCCCGCGGGCACCATGTTACGTTGGCCGCACCGGAGCCCTACCGCGTTCGCGCGGAGGCACTCGGGATGGAGTTTATTCCCCTCGTCACAGCGGACGAATTCCACAGCATGCTCGCCAACCCGGACTTATGGCACCCGCTAAGAAGCGGGATCATGATGGCTCGGTGGGGCGGCCCCATGATACATCGGCAATACGAGGCGCTAGTGCATGTAGTCCGGCATGCCGAGAGCGTGCTTGTCGCGAACCCCGGTGTTTTGGCAGCACGGTTGGTACAGGAGACCCTCGGTATCCCCATGGCCTCTCTGCTGCTCCAGCCCGGCCTCGTGCCGAGTAGCGTGGCGCCACCGGAAATGCCCGGCGGCCTGACCATTCCGACTTGGCTCCCGCATCCCTTCCGACATCTCTATTGGCTCGCCGTCGACGCCGCAGGGTACGTACTGGTCGCTTCCTCGCTTAATCGTGTTCGGCGTGGTCTCGGACTACCTCCCATCCGTCGCCTTTTCCGTTGGTGGTTGTCTCCGGACTTGGTGATTGGACTATTCCCCAGCTGGTATGCAGCTCACCAGTCCGACTGGCCAACTCAAATTCGTCTGGCGGGGTTCGGCCGGTTTGACGGCATGCGTGGAAGCCTAGCCGAAGAGGTACGGCAATTCTGCGAGGACGGACCGCCACCGATTTTGTTCACCCTCGGCACTGGGATGACACACGCTTCCGGTTTCTTCCGCAGTGCAGTGGAGGCCTGCCATTCGCTTCGTGCGCGAGGCATACTCGCGACGAAATACGCCGACCTGATCCCGACGAATTTGCCGCCATTGATACATCACTGTCCTTTCGCTCCGTTCCGCCAATTGCTCCCGCTCTGCGCCGCAGTCGTTCACCACGGCGGTGTCGGGACAACGGCAGCGGCCCTCGAGTCAGGATGCCCGCAGCTCATCTTGCCGCTCGCATGGGACCAACCCGACAACGCAGCACGAGTTGCTAAATTGGGCCTGGGTCTTACACTCGGACCGCGATGCAGGACTAGCGAAAAACTGAGTCACGCGCTGGCCCAACTAGTGTCTCAAGACATGCACAATCGCTGCCGGGCATTGGCCAGTCGAGCCAAGGGAGAGGACGGCTTGGAGGTCGCAGCAGACTGGGTGGAGGACTTGGCCGCCACGAGGAACGTCAAGAGCGTGTCCGGTGCGTCCCTGGAACGGTGGAACCGTCGATGACGATTCGTCATTGACAGCGCATGGAATGCATTTCTCAGCTCCGCGCCGTAGAATCTTGCTCGACCGTCCTTGAAAACGGTCGCGTTAGGCTGCGACATCCATCTCAAGACGTATCGGTGGGAATCGGACACCATGGGGCCTCCGTAACGGGCTTTCTAGCCACTTGTCGGCGACTACCATGCTCATCGGCGAAAGGTATCACAATGGCCACGAAGCGTTTACTGAACAAGGCACTCGGATTCGCTCTGATCGGAGGAATCGTAGCGGCTCTCACCATGATGTCCGTGTTGACAGTGTATGGGGGTTCGCGGGAAGCCATCCGAATTCTCCGTGGTCAATGGAATACGACCAACGGCCAAGTCATGTCCTCGTTTATTTCCACGTCCCGTCGAGGCAGCGTACTAGTGGTCGAGTATGAGTATCGGGTTGAAAGGAACACGTATCGCGGTTACCACCAATCCGACAAGAAACAATCCAATAGGCTCGGGCCGGGACAATCCATCCTGATCTACTACGACCAAGAACGCCCGTTCCTGTCTTACGGCGAGGAACATCCTCGAAAGCAGCTCCCCGAAGCGGTTGGCCTGATTGTGGTTGGTCTGACCCTTTTTGTGCCAAGTGGGACGTTCGGACTGTTGTTGGGATTATCGTTGTTGCGGCCGACCGTGGCGATCCGACTGCTCGAATTGCTGACGGGGCTTTTCGCGCGGCCGTCCATCAAGAAGTAGCAATTGCTCGGCGCCGCGTAATTCGCGTGCGGGGGTTCGTGATTTCCGATTCCGACCTTGCTAATGTTCATGGTAAATTAGTCCGTCGGATTGCCGACAAAAACCGCACCACGGCCAGTTGGCCGTTCCGCAAAATTACGGCAATACATCAACCGACGCGACTTGGAGCAACCACTAAATGATCGCGAAATCATCTTCTTGAGGCAGCAGTAGGTCGCGTCCACAACCGAGCTAGCGTCGGTGCAGCAGCCGATGTCAACACCAACGCGACGAACTCGTTGGCGTTTCACGTTGCATTCTAAACAATGGCCACTCAGATACCGAAAACTTTCTCAAAATGTTCAGTTTCGGAACCTATACTTTAGACGGCATCGCTCCCAAAAAACAAGCACGAAATCAACATGAGCATCCGAATGTGTTTCGCAACCAGTGAGTTTAAAGCGTCATACTTCACCATTGGTTTTCCTTTTCTGTCCACACTTGGATTCCTGTTCCTGATGTCTTGTGGGGGTTGCAACACCGACCAA
>JAGQPD010000159.1:4844-6147 GCA_020426865.1 Planctomycetales bacterium | reverse complement strand
CTGCGTTGGATACGCGAGTCCAGATGTAGTTGAAGAAACCGCTGAGACTTCCATTGAAACGGTTCCCCACTGAGACCCGGAGGGCATTTGGAGATGTCTCAGGGAGCTTCGCTTTTCCAAGCCACTCAATGAAGGAAGACAAGGGTGAGTTGAAATTCCCCGCTACCGCTGCGTGAATGAAAGAGTAACCTGAGGGAAAAATATGCACGTAGACTCGAATAGGGTTGGTCTTGATTCCAAGATGGTCCTGTTCGAACTGAACCTTTTTCCGGTATTGGACTAGAAGCGGTACATGAGGTACGGAACGAAATTCTGGGCTCTCACCGTAGGGAGCCTTCTCGTATCTACGGTGCAACAACATCCTCCAGGCAACATTCTTCTTAGTAGAAACTGCTACTTCGCCGACGTGGGGGACGTGAAGCCCTTTTAGAATGTATTCGTCATCACCGGAACCTGCACGTAAGTTAGTGTCAGAGTTCGCAATCCGTGATTCGAAGGAGTTGAAACTAGAGCGGAATGCCTCAGAAAAAGCATCACGGCTCCTAAATAGCTCAGGGACGAAGTACCCTTTTGAGAATGTGAGATAGAACCGCATAGAAGGTGTCTAAAAAACAGGCGTGAACCGCAAAGACGAACTTTGCGGACTCAGGCGAAGTGTCAATCATATCCCTGGGCAGCACGCCTGCAAAAACAGTCTGATGGATGATGTAACGCACGTCAATACCCCGCTTCGCAAGCATTGAAAGCTGGCGGAGTGATCCTTGATCGAATCGATGAACTATATCAAAGAGAAAAGACATTTAGCTTTGAAACAATGCTTGCTGGACCCTCCAACGCCCAAAGAACCCGCTGTTTCAAGGGCGATTTCGGCTACACTATCGAGCTAGTCTTACTGTGGCTTTCAAGCCCCGAACTTGCCGTGATGCGAGTCGCGACCCGAGTTCAACAAGGAGGTCACGATATTCCAGTGCCAACTACTCGCCGTCGGTATCGACAAGAATACTGAATTTCGCGAATCGGTAATTGATCGTTGATAGCTGCATTGTTTTCGATGCGGTGGAGACGCCACCGGTTGAAATCACGCGATTTGAAAACGGGGAAATGAGTGTCACGGACGATGGCAGATTTGATTTTGTAGAACGAACCACACCGGAAATGCTACGGTGATCCGCGATATCCAGAGCGAACTCTCAAAACGCACGAATGCCGCGATGAAACAAACTTGGCGAGTCGTCATTGACCGAGCGTGAGAGCACAACACGCCGATCGTCATTTGGCGTGGTCGCTTGATCGGATCAAGCCT
>JAGQPD010000159.1:0-4643 GCA_020426865.1 Planctomycetales bacterium | reverse complement strand
ACCGCATCGCCGACAACCGCACCGGTGAGAACGCCGACTGCGATTACGAACTGTTGCCGCTCGAAATCGGCGAGTGTCGCCGCTATGGACGACGAACGCATCAGCGAGGCGTTGCTTCGGGTTGGACGCCCGATAATGAGTCGATAATCATGGCGGCAGTTTCGTCAAAACGGAAGTGTTTTCGCTCAATCGCCGATTGCAAGGAGGCTGCGGTGTTCGCACAGTATAAACTCCGCCGTCGTCAGTTACGATATTTCGTCAATGCAACGGTGATTGGTAACGCCAACTGGCCGGCGAGTTGGCGGCGAGGCAGTTGACGTCGGAGGTTTACCGACTACCCTTTCATTAGTCTTGCCCTATAAACGTTCTGCTACGCCATTTCTGTTGGCTCGGGCGGTGGCGTATCTTTAGCGGTACCTCCTGTACCCACATAGATCGCAATTCGTTCTGCCGTCACGTATCGCCAACCGTCCAAAATGATCGTTGCAGGATCGGTTAAGGATGTCAGCTTCCGCCTGCCATTGCTGAGGAAATCCAGGAACCTTGCTTCGCCAGAGCACGGTCGACCATAGTCTGGTCTGGCGGATGCTGGGTTGCCTGGGCAGATTGACCCGTGCCCTGGACATAAAGCGGCAAATGATCTTGCGGCAGAACCGGGTTTCGTTGCTGTTGGACCCGCTTGCGGCCCGGCATCCGCTTCCGCGAGGGTGAGGACGGCGTGCTTCGCTCTCGTCCATTCTGCGGCGTCTCTTAGTCGATTGGCATGTGACTTGAAACCAGACTCGCATTATCTATCGGGCTTGTGCGCTCGCCTGGCCTCTGTGTTGCTGCTTTTGCTGTTCAATCCAGTCGCCGGCACGTTCGAGCAGCTTCTGGGCACGAAGTAGGTCGCCATCACGAAGATACGGTGTTGAATGGTAGTTTCCATCATTATCCTTATAGCTGCGGTCCAGTCGTACCGAGTAGTTCATCGTACCGTTCTCGTTTTTGTGAGTCCATACGGCGACGCTCAGCCCTCCGCTACCGACAAACCGTGAGGCAGGGCGTACGTTTGCTGCGGTTGTGACATCCTCTTGTGTTTCGTCCATGGTCATTGTTGTTGTCCCTTTGTGAATGTGCTTAACACTTATCGCGGTTGCGTCCGTGCGTCAAGCGTAATGCGCGATGTTGGATTCTTGCCATCTCGCCTTGGGCCAGTGGCATTCAAATCTTAGATGTGACCACGTCTTACGTGGCCGCCAAGCCGTTGTGATCGTGCCCGATAGACTTGTATACGCTTAGCAAGCCAAAGCCATACGCTCGCAAGCTCGCCAAGCTGCCAAGCCGGTTTCCATCGAAGATGGACCCTCACGGCTTTCGCTTGCAGCTTTGACTTCCTGAGCGTTGTGTGGGGACCATCGGTCACGATGGGCGTGGCCGCACACTTTCGCGAAAGGAGTCGCACATTATGCAAGCTACACTTCACACTTCCGACCTGGCTCAATTCACTGGGGACATAATCCGCTACGCGCATCCCCTGAATCGACAGGTCGTCTACACGCACGGGGTCCGCTATGTCGCCGAACATGGGCATGCCTATTGGCTGATCGATGCCATCGTTTCCTACTACGGCACACGCCAGATGCAGGCGGCGTTTAGGCAAGATCCGCGCACGGCGACCATGCATTTCTGGCGGCTTACGGTCACGGATGGTTCAGCCGTTCTTGTCGCTCAAGCAGATGCCGGCGAGGAGCCGTTTATCCGTCAGGTCATTGCGTTCACCGATTTTCCGTTGCAACAAATCGACATTTGGGCGGAGTATGACGGCGCGCATTGGACCTTGTACCTGCCCAGCGAACACTGATTGAGGGAGGATTTGGCATGCCCAACGTACTTCAACTTCTCCTTTTTCACGGCAGACGCGCCCCGGACGCCAAAATGGATGGCTGGGGCTTCGATGCCAGACCCATACGCGGTATTGCGTTCATCCACGCTACCTACCTCGCCATACTGACGGTCGGCTTTGTCAGTGAGGGAGCATTCGAACTCGCCCGCAAGCAAACTGGCTGGGAGCCATGGGACGATCTCATTCTCGAGATTCGTCGTCACGACGATCTGATTGTGACCTGCGACGGCTATTTCGGCGATTTGGAGCTCACTGCCGACCCCCTATTCACACCACATCCTGGAGCGACGTCATGACCCAATTCACTTTTTGCTGGCCAAACCCCACCAACTATGACACGATGTCGCACACATCTTTACTCTTACCTTCTCCACCCACTATGTTGATGAATCAACCGCCCAACGTTGTTGACACGTCATCTCCCGATGCGGGAGAAGGGGCTCGCGACTCGGTGGAGGCTACGGAGCAACGTCATCATGCAGTACAAGACGATCATCCTCGAACTCATCGACAGCCACCCGCCGCTGAAGCACCAGCTCGCATCCAGCGACTCTTTGCTTTCGACGATGAACCAGCTGGCCAGCGAATTTCGCCGGCTCCACCTGCACCTGGGCAACATCATGGTCGCGCAACAGCCGCTGCTATCTCCAGTGGAGATACAGCTCCAGGCGATGGAGTTCGCAACGGAGCAAATGACGCAACTCATCGAAGCGATGGAGCAGCGAGTGACAACGGAGCACGATTCGGACAATGGTCCACTCCAACCAGCTCGAAACGACGCGTAACGCCGGCTCGCTATCGCGCACCGCAGCACCCTTTGTTTGAACAGGCCTCTGCGACAAAGCCGATACCAGCGCCTGTTTCGGCCGTTGCGCCGGCGCCGCAGTCATCGTTGCCGCCAGAAACGAACGTGTGTGCGGGGACGTCTGGCAAGGCAAAGGCCCGAGACCTGATCGCCGCCATTCGCACACTCAAAGCCGTCGAAGCGGAAGGACGCCCGGCCTGTGCGGAAGATCGTGCGATTCTTACGCGGTTTTCTGGATTCGGACCAGTAGCACTGACGCTGTTTCCCGACCCCATCACCGGCACCTACCGCGATGCCAGCTGGCAGGCACTGGGTGAAGAACTTCGGGGACTCTTTACCAACGACGAGTATGACAGCGTGCGCCGCACAACGTTTAATGCTTTTTACACGTCTCCGACCGTTATTCGTGCCATCCATGACGCCGTCAACGCCCTCGGGCTTCCCGAACACCCACTCATCCTGGAGCCAGGCTGCGGCACTGGCCGTTTCATGGCCCACGCCGCCAAGTCCGCACAATTCATCGGCGTGGAACTCGACGAGATATCGGGGAGGATCGCCCGCCTACTCTATCCGTCTCACGACATCCGCATTGAAAACTTCCGCGATACGCGTCTGCCCGACGGCCAAATCGATGCCGTGATCGGCAACGTGCCCTTTGCCAATATCAAGCTCGACTATCAGGGCAATCGCTACTCCCTCCACGACTTTTTCTTTGCCAAATCGGTCGATGCCCTCAAACCCGGTGGCGTGCTCGCTCTGGTCACATCCCATTTTACGCTTGATAAACAAAACGCTGCGATTCGCGAGTATCTGGCCGAGCGTGCCGATTTTCTGGGTGCCATTCGGCTGCCTTCCGACGCCTTCAAGCAAGAAGGTACGGCCGTTGTGACCGACCTTGTATTCCTTCGAAAACGCAGTGCCGACCAGCAGCCGCACCACGCCGATAGCCATTGGCTGGAAACCGGCACGATCGACATCGGCGGCCATCCCGTCGTCATCAACCGCTACTTGATCAATCACCCCGAGATGGTGCTGGGCGACTTGTCACATCAAGACCGGCTCTATCACCACGAAGGAGGGTTCAGTGTCAAAGGGCGAGGCAATCTTGCTCAACTTCTACACGACGCGGTGGCGAGCATCGTGGCCGGTCAACGCATCGAGCGTCCCACTCGACTCGAATCCGTACCGCCTATCGCTTTCACGCGTCCACCACCCGTCCGTCATCTCAGTGAAGGCAGCTTCTTTCTCACCGACGGCGGCGGCATCATGCAGCTGTCCGGCGGAATCTCCCAGTCCGTGACACACGGCAGTAGCGCGCTGACCGCCTCCGGCACGATGATGGGCAAACGCCTGGCATCCCTTATACGCCTGCGTGATGCCGCACGGCTCGTGCTTCAGTCCCAAAACGAAGCCTGGCCATCGGAGGAGCGCGACAAAGCCCGCAAGTCGCTTAATGGCCTCTATGATCAGTTTATCGCTGACTATGGCCCCATCAACAAGACGACGTTTGGTGCCACCGCCCAGGGCACCGTCATCCGCCGCATGCCGAATCTCGTGAAGTTTAGGGATGACCCCGTTGCCATGCTCGTCATGTCGCTGGAAGACTATGACGAGGTGACCGGGAAAGCAGCAAAGACCGCCATATTTGGACGGGATGTGGTCGGCAAGAAACCGCCCGTTGAGGAAGTCAGCAGTGCCGAGGAAGGTCTCCTCGTGTCGCTCGATCATCGCGGCAGTGTCGATCTGCCGTACATCGCGGAACTGTATGGTCATTCCGAAGAACGCATCATCGAAGAACTCGGCGACCTGATCTTTCAGAACCCGCAAACAAACGACTGGGAAACCGCTGACGTGTATCTGTCCGGCAATGTGCGAGCCAAACTCGCCGCGGCGGAGTCCGCCGGTGAATCCTTCGCCCGCAATGTTGAGCGCCTAAAAGACGTCCAGCCGCCG
>JAGQPD010000158.1:3984-5387 GCA_020426865.1 Planctomycetales bacterium | reverse complement strand
CTCTCCCTCGTGCCCCTGAAATGCCTTTACCTTTTCGCCGGAATCCGCATCCCAAAGCATCACCTCACCGTGCGTGCCACCCGTGACCAATGTCGAGCCATCGGGACTCCAATCGAGCGACGTAAACCCTGTTTGGCTTTCACTGAAAGCGTGGATGTTGGTGTACCGATGCTTGGAATTCCAAATTCGGACGGTTCCATCATGCCCGGCTGTGACCACACGCTGCCCGTCGCGACTCCAACAGCAACCCCACACGGCGCTCGTATGGCCCAACAAATCCTCTTTCAACCTTCCATTGACGGCGTCGAGAATCCGCACAGAGCCATCCTCCGACACGACCACCAATTCATCGCCGTTTGGACTCCAACGGAGATTCCAGACCTCGCTTGAATACTCACTGGTCCAAAGTGGCAAGCATTCGGCTCCTTGACTGGCATCCCAGACTTTCACTGAACCACCCGCGTCGCACGAAGCGATACGATTGCCGTCAGGACTCCACTCGACGGAGAACACTCCGCTTGCATGCCCAGCCACCTGGAAGCGTTGCTCAACAGCCATCACATCGTCCGCCCCAATAGTCAGATGACAGACGTGAAATATGCCGCTTTCCCTTCCCGCAAACGCGATCCGCTGACCAGCGGGTGACCAGCGAATCGAGTTGAGCACTCCCGCCTGATCAATATTATGAACTAACGTTCCTGAGTGGACATTCCACACCTTGCAGCCTCCCCCATTCCCGCCCGTGGCGAGCCACGGTTTGGACGGATGGAAGGCGACTGTAAGGACAGGCCCCCCGTGATTCAAATCGTGCAGCACACGACGTTGCTGGGCATCCCACACCGTCACGGACCGATCCGTCGAACCGGCGGCAAACCACTGTCCGTCGTTGCTCCAGTCCACGGACCGGACGGGCAATCTCCCAGTAGCCAGCCGTGTATGACTCGGCTTCCCGCCCACGTCCCAAAGGCCTGTGAGTCGACTCGCCCCGCCAGTCAGAATTTGCTCACCAGATGGGCTGATCGCCACACACCAGACGAGCTCGTCCAAACTCACGACGGCAACTTCTCGGTTCGAAAGTGATCTCAGGTAAAACCACTCCCAGCCCCGTAGGTCAAGACTGTCAGGACCGTATGGCCATCGGTTAACCAGTTCCTCAACCCGGTCGATGCCACCGGGCTCGTTGCTCGCCTGTCCGGCCAAATTCATCTCGGCAAAATAGAGACTACGTCGTAGCTCCACGCCGCGTTGCTCCGCCTTGTCTCGTTCCGCCTGAAATGCATTCGACGCAGCTACAGATCTCAGGTAGAGCGACCAGGCGACGATCGCTGAAGCAAGAATTATCGTAACGAACGACGCAGCGACCAATGTCGAAATCAGGTGTCGCCGCAGTACTTTTTTGAGTA
>JAGQPD010000158.1:0-3963 GCA_020426865.1 Planctomycetales bacterium | reverse complement strand
CAATCGGCTCCCCCTGCAAATACCGGTCGATGTCATCGCCAAGAGCCGACGCGGTTGGATAGCGACGAGACTTTTCTTTCGAAAGCGATTTTGCAACGATCGTGGCCACTTCATCATTGTTGCGATCGTCTATGCGATTGAGAGGTCGAGGTTCCACTTGCTGAATCGTGACCAAATTTTCTGCTAAGGAACTGTCGAGATTGTATGGAAGCTGACCAGACAGCAGTTCGTGAAGAACTACTCCCAATGCATAGACGTCGCTACGCATATCTACCTGATCGGCGGAACCCGATGCTTGCTCTGGGCTCATGTACGCGAGAGTGCCAATGATCTGCCCAGTCACAGACACCATCGTGGAGGGGTTCTGTTCGTTCCCCGTCTTCGCCAGGCCAAAATCGAGTATGTGCGGATCTCCCCGATCGTCCACGATGATGTTTGTTGGTTTGAGATCTCGATGAATTACACCCCGGTGATGAGCGTACCCGACCGCGTGACAGACTTTACTCATAACAGACATAACCAGCCGTGTCGTCAACGCCTGGGTCTTGACGTACTCGTCGAGCGTTCGGCCACGGATGTATTCCATCGCATAGTAGTATTGCCCATGTGCGATGCCGCTATCAAAGACGGCGACTATTCCGGGATGCCTCAGTTGCCCTACCAGTTCGATTTCCCGTTCGAAACGACGTTTGCTGGAAGGTCCCGCGAAAGGTCCTTCCAACAAAACCTTTATCGCAACTTTACGCTTGGTACCTTCTTGAATGGCTAGGTAGACCACACCTTGGCCGCCACGGTGCAGTTCTTCGAGGATGTGGTAACCGGGAATGGAAACGGCCGGCGACGAACCACGCGGCGAATCCCAATTCAACGGCGAAGTCTCAAGATCGCAACTTGGCCGAAAAGAGCTGAGTAAGGATTCCACTTCCCCACGAATGAAGCTGTCTTCGTCACAGTTAACGTCGAGGAATCTCGCCCGCTCTTCGTCGGGAAGCTCAACGGCCTCACTAAAAATCGCTTGAATTCGCTTCCACTGATTCTGTTCGCTGGTCATGAGCTCATCAGACGCTGGCTTCACTTGCGAGCCCTTGGCCATGCCTTCCCATCGGACACGTCAATGTGTCTCGTCAATTAATGGTGGGCCGGTCCATTGGCCGGAATCACTTAATATAGCGTACCCCGGCGCGCCTCTGGTTTCAACTCGCCGCTTCAGTCTGACATAGCCTTGTGGTGTAAGCCGGCACCGCCAGACGGTTGCGGACAGCAGTGCGACTGAGCTCGGCTCGCATAGTGGCATGGCTCGTCGGTTCTGAGTCTGCATCACCGATGACGATACGGCCATCGACGGCGGTCGTACCAACTTCTTCGTGTCTGTCGCCGAACCGCTGGAGCTCATCCGCGGCCAGGTCGTCTTTGAGGGCGACACGACCACAGCGGGGTCCCTGACGCTGCATGGTGGCGAGTTGACATTGAGCGGCTCGCCACTCGACGCTCCGATCGTGCTGGCCAACGATGGAGGTAGCCCACTGCTTCGCGGCACAACCTTTGAAGTCCGTGGCACGCCCCTTCGCGGCGGTGTAACGGGCTCGGGCGACCTGTTGTTGGCGGGGGGATTTACAGTGGACAATTTGCCGCTTTCCCAGGACGGTGCGTTGCGGATCACCGATCCAACCAACTCGGGTGGCGGCTCGGTAACCCTGGACATTGCCAACGGCTACACGGGCAAGACGATCGTTGAGGTCGGCAGATTGATTGTCAATCATGTCGGATCACTCGGCAGCGACACTTCACCCGTCGAGGTAAAGGGCCAAGGAACGCTGGTCCTAAATGCTTCATCGACACGGGATCTTCGCGTCGATGGAATTCTGCCGTGGGTGTTGGCGCAAAACCACAGCGTATTCGGCGCCCGTGGGATTGGATTCGGGACGTTGTCCGACAACGGTACGATCACGACGTTGGCGGACTATGTCACCGACATAAATACGGCCGCGGCCAATGACCACGTGGAAATTGGATCGACGAATCTGATCTTGAATGCGGATTTGCAGATCGCGTCGTTGACTTTCGATATCCCAGGCGGTCCACTGGACTTGGGAGGCCACACATTGAATTTGGCCAGTGGGGGTCTCTTTCTGGGCGAAGGCGGTGTCATTCAAAATGGTTCGCTCACTGGTGGTGAGAGTGGTAAAAACGAAATCGTAGTTTGGGGCAGCGGACACATCTCTGCCGACATCACAGACAATTCGCGTGGCCCCGTCAGCATTACATTTGCTTCTGGAACAAGCAAAGAGATTAGCGGGTCCAATACGTACTCGGGCACGACCCACGTCGCAGAAACTCACCTTATCGTCGCTACCGCGAATGCATTACCGGTTAATTCCGATCTTCACATCGTGGGCGGCAAAGTGCAATTGCCCGTTGGACAGACGACACCAACGGTGCTGCGCGCGATCCGCGTCGCGGAAGGAGGAAAACTCGAGGTGCAACAGCAGGGACGGAACGAACTTCAATTTGACAGCATGCTCCTGGAGGAAGGGACCGTTCACCTCGACAGACTCATTGGTGACGGGTCGATCACCAAGACAACGTCGGGCGCGGCCAGTTTGATCCTCGGGTCGCCTACTCCGACTTACAACGGAACCATTACGATCGAAGACGGGAGGTTGGAAGTCTTCGGCGGGAACAACGCTCGTTTCATGGTCAATGGCGGAAAGCTAGTCACCTGGGACACTAGCAGTACTATCGCATTGGCGGGCGGCGATCTGCAAACTCGTGGCCTGCACGGCAGCGTCGAGATTACGGCACCCGCACGATTGCTGTTGGACCTTGACCCCAATTCGATGAGTAGTGTTATCGATGGGACGCTTGTCGGTGACGGATCGTTGACGATTACGCGCGCCGTTCCCGTTTCAACTAGCGAGTTGGCATCGCGGCATGTCCACAGTATCACAGGTGACAATTCGGCTTTTTCCGGCGACGTCAATATTGCGTCCGTCGCAATTATGGCCCGGACCTCGACCGCACTCGGGACCGGCCATATCAACGTATTGCCTGATGGTGTGCTGTCATTTTGGGGCCCTGGCGGAGATACCGCCGCTGATCGCCTCGCCATCCAGAACAATATCTCGTTGGCAGGCGGGCAACTCGTCGGAGATAGCAACGCCCCGCCTCAATTCTTGCACGGTGAACTGCACGTATCGGGGATGTCGCGCATTGGAAATGTGCAGGTTCTCGGCGACACGTATTTGTCTGATGGCTCACGGTTGTCGTCAGTAACGAAAGATGTAACTCAGTACGTTGGCGACTTATGGATTGGTGGCCACGCAGAACTCGAATACGGCAATGAGATCATCGCAGTCAATGCCTCCGATGTGCTCGTGGGAACAACCCAACTTTTGGGCACGATCCGGTCGAATGCCACGAACGCCGTATTGGACTTGATCGATCGTGGGCTGGATGAAGCGGTGATCGATGTTTCGCTCGACGTCCAATCGGGCCAATCGCTTTCGATATTGCACAACGGACAGTCAATGGACCTGCTGATAGCCGGCGGAGGAAAGCGAGTCAGCGGCGATGGTACGATCAACAACAATGTGACGGTGTCGGAAGGTGCCGCGATCACTCCTGGCAGCTCGGAAGGACTTTTGGCCATCGACGGGACGGTCTCGTTCGCAAACGGCGGTCGACTGTCGATCGAACTTGGAGGAGTTGATCCTGGAATTCAATTCGGCGCATTGCAGGTGCTGGGGAACGTGTCTCTCAATGGCGGTTTGCTTGATGTGACGCTGTCGGACGGATTTGCCATTCAACCCGATGATACGTTCGAGATTCTGACAGGGATGCGCATCGATGGACAATTCGCAAATGCGACCGATTCGGTCGTGGCGGGGCAATTCGAGTTCACGGTGCAATACCTGCCGACGAGCATCGTGCTCGGCGACGCGAGAATCGTTCCAGAATCAAGCT